>JALYLP010000603.1 GCA_030774195.1 Actinomycetota bacterium
CTTCTCCTCAAGGAAGCGAAGATCCCGTACCGAGCGGGAAGATACGCGTATGCCGTCCGATTGATCCGACGTGGGTTGCGCCAGCTGGACCTCGTGGAGGACGCTGAGGCCGGGCAGCGGCTCGTCGAACTTCTGGCGCTGTTCGCGGCGTTACGCAGCGACCAGGGACGCTTCCGTGAAGCCGAGCGGCTGAGCCTCGAGGTGATCGAGCGGGCCGGAGTCTTGGACCACAAGCGTGTGCTGGCGCATGCGTACTCCGTCCTCGATTTCGTGTATTCGCAGCAGGGGCGGCACGACAGCATCGAGTACCTGCCGCTCGCGCTTGCGGTTCACGAGGAGCAGGGCGACCTGTACCTCCAGGCGGAGGTTCTGAACAACATGGGGATCGACGAGTACTACAAGGGCCGCTGGCAGCGGGCGCTCGAGCGGTACGAACGATCCCGCGATCTCCGCACGAAGGTTGGCGACGCCGAAGGCGCCGCGACGGCGAGCAACAACATCGCGGAGATCCTCGCCGACCAGGGACGGCTCGGCGAGGCCGAGACGCTGTTCCGCGACGCCCTTCGCGTGTTTCGATCCTCGGGTTCGGGGATGATGACCGGACTCGCGCTCAGCAACCTCGCCAGGGTCGCCGCTCGATCCGGCAGATTCGACGAAGCCCTCGACATGTACCAGCGCGCCAATGTTCAGCTGAAGGAGGTCGGGGACCTGGGTCAAGTATTGGAGAACCAGGCTCGCCTCGCCGAGCTTCATCTCTTCCGGGCTCGATGGGATGAGGCTGCGGAGACGGCTCGTGATGCCCTGCGGAGGATCCAGGCGCTTGGGGGCATCCCTCCCCAGGTACCGCTCCTGCACCGCGTCTTGAGCTACGCCTTGGCGGGACTGGGACGGCTCGACGAGGCTCGTGTGGAGCTCGAGGCGAGCGCCGACGCGGCGCGCGCCAGGGACGCTTCCTATGAGCTCGCGCTGACGCTGCGGGCCCTCGCCGAGCTGTTCATGGAGGACCAGGAGCAGAGGGCCGAATGGGATGCGCGCGCGACGACCATGCTGAACGAGCTTGGGGTCGTGGAGATCCCGACGGCACCGATCCCCGGATCCGGGGCGCTCATCGTGGACTGAGCGACCCCTTGGAACGCTCCGGCGGACCCCGGCCACGTGGTGGTTCGGCCGCCTCCTAGCCCGTCCTGGAGCCTCCTGGGTCAGCGACCTCGTAGTCCTGCCACTGGATGTCGTTGTTGCCCTTGTTCGTCACCTTGTTCAACCACTGCACTTTGAAGACGCACGGCAGCCACTTGAAGTTCGGGAACTTCCCCGAGCACCACGGTCGGACGGCGTACTGCGGATTCGTGGTCGAGGCGTCCCCCGACTTGATTCCCGCGGAAACGGAAGAGCCGATGATGACTTCTTTCCCGCAGTTATTGTCGAGGGCGGGGGAACACTGCACCGGCCGTGTGCCAGTCGGGCTCGTGAGCGTTCCCCACGTGCAGTTGGGCCACGACGCAGTGCTGCACCCCGCGGGCGTCAGGTCGTAGCCGTCGATCCGCTCGACCTTGTAGTAGATGTAGGCGCACTGGTGAGTCTTGGTCCAGCCGCCCAGGCTGTCGGGACACATGTTCGTGCCATTGAACACTCTCGGGAAGTTGGGGTTGGCGCAGATCGGCTCGTTGGCCGCTGTGAGCGTCGGCGTCCCATTGGCGTTAGTGACGAGCTGCAGGCAGGGGGCGCCGAGCGCGTATGTCGTCACGGCGGCGTCATCCTGCTCGTACGCGAGGTGAGGGATCGACAAGGTCGCCACGCTCGTCGGGTACGTCGAGATTACGGCTTTGTCGGCGACCGTCTCGCAATCGCCTCCGCTCGTGACCGAGCGCGAGCCGAAGTCGAACTCCAGGCACGCGATCGCGTGAAAGCCCGGCACGTCCGCGTTCGGGATCGCGCCGAGTGCGATCAGCGCCCCTGCGTCCTTCTGGTCCGTGACGGTGTACTTGCCGACGATGTTCTTGCATGCCACCAACGATTGGTCGCCCGAGCACGTAAGAGCGCCACCGGCAAGACCCGTGTCGACGGTCCCCTGGAAGGTCGTATCGCTGATCTTGTTGGTGTCGGCCGAGGCGTTGGGTACGCCGGTCACACCCACCGACGCATCGCTTTCACCGACGGCATTCGTCGCGGTTACGGTCAACGTATACGTGGTGCCATTCGTCAGCCCCGACACGAAGTAGGAGAAGGTCGTGAACTGGCTGCCTACGACCGGAGCCGCATTCGGCGTCGACGAGACGTTCGTGAGGACGGCGCATGGTCCTGCCCCGCCAGCTGGACACGGCGCTGCGTAGACGGTGTAGGAGGTAACGGGCTGGCCACCGTTGGCGTTCGGCGGAGACCAGTTCACACCGAGCTTGCCGTTGCCCGCTGTCACTTGGTTGACCATCGGTTTGCCTGGCACGGTGTCCACCGTGGTGGCCGTTTCCGAGGACGTCTTGTCGTTCAGCGTGCCGTTCGTCCGTTTGGTTGAGGAAGTCACACTGGCTTGGTTACCGACTGTAAAGGGTCCCGTTAGCTGAGGAGCGTGTCCGAGCGTCGAGACTGCGTGCGCGCGAATCAGGTACTCGACCGTGGAACCGGGCGCTATATCGGGGACCGAGATCGATCCGCTATACGTACTACCGATCGAAACGCATGGTGTAACACCCGTGACCTGACAGTACTCAGCGCCAGTCAGCTTGGAGTCGAGTGCGTCGGTGATCTGCACGCCCTTGGCGGTGGATGGACCCGCATTTGTGACCGACACGTCGAAGGTCACCGTGTTCTGGGCATCCGATTCGTTGGCGAAGATAGTCGAGGGAGAGGCCGTTTTCGCGATCGAGAGATCCGCGGTCGCGATGTAGGTGACCGTCGCCGTGAAATCGAGCGCGGTGGCGACACCGTAGTCGGTCACGCTGAACTTCAAGGTATTGGTCCCGTTCACGAAATCGGCTGGCGTGGAGTCTAGGAAGGGCGTCGAGATCTTGTAGTTCGACGTCGGGCAATTGTTTGCCTCGCACGCAGCCGTTCCGTCCTGCGCTACAACGAGATTCCCGTTCAGGTACAAGGTACCGACGTTGTCGGCCTGGAAGCTCCCCTCGAGGGAGGGTTGGAGCACTGAGAGAGAGGGGACACTCGGAAGGTCGAAGGCTACGGTGTAATCGGTGGTTACAGGACTCGTGTAGTCGGAAGCAACCCCATCGTTGTTGTCGCAGGTCGGCATGCCCCCGCCTGTGAGGCCGGGGAAAATCCAGGTGGCGCCGCCGATCGAGCCATACGTCGAGTCAACAAACGAACAGTTGGTTCCGTCGTACGCGACAGCATCTCCTGTGTTGCTCCCGACGCTGTACGTCACATCCGCCGTTCCGCTAGCGACGTTTACGACTTCCGTCTGCTCGACAGCTTGAGCCGGCAGCGCCGGCACGTTCAGCACCAACGCCGTGAGGCCAAACGCCGTGACAGCCCGAATCCAACGCGCAAGAGATCTCCTCATGATGCCTCGACCCTCCGCTCGTCGTGACGCAACCGAATCCCGCTCACAGCGGGAGCCAAATAGACCCAGTTGGCACTTCGCTTGAAGCCATTATTCGAGTATGTCATCCGAACCCCCTGCCGCGCTCCGGTGCTCGCCCCGGCTAAAATCCATCCTCGGCCCCGTTGTAGGTAGGTCCGAAGCCCCCCTAACCTCCCTCTTTTGGGGGATGGTGTCAATCTGGGGCCCTAGGCCATCTGCCCTACTTCAGGTCAGGTAAATGTTCTCCCTCTTGGCCGAACCACCCAACGGCTCCGAGGCGCTTCCGCCCGAGATGGCCCGGGGCCCCCCGGCTCTGGCACCTCCGCGGATACTCTTCGGGCAGTGGATCCCCTCGCGGGATCGACACCGAAACGATGAAGTCGCCGAACCCCCCGTCCTTCTTTGTCGCCTCTCGCGCGTTCAGCGGTTTCCGCCCCGCCACGTTCGAGCACCTGGCTCACGGGCTGAACCGGTGGGGGGTTTCCCAGGAGACATCAGCATCCGGGAAGGCGGCCCGGCGCATCGGTTCCAGGTCATCGAGGAGGGGTCGTCCCAGGCTCTGTCGATGGTCGGCGGATCAGACCGAGGATCGGTGAGTCTCTTCAGCTAGACCCCGCTCCGGAGGTGCCGCGGACGGCGATTGTGCTCAACGTATAGCCGGGATCATTGTGGCCTCGAGCACGAGGAGTTCGCCGGGATGACCCGGGCGCGCGGAGGCCGCGAGCGCATCGACGGTAAGACGCCTGCAAAACCGCTATCGCCCGCGTGACGACGTGCAGACGGTCTAAAGGATCGGGAGGTAGCGCTCGAGCTCGTACGGGGTCACGTAGGACTTGAACCCGTCCCACTCCTCCCGCTTGTTGCGGATGAGGAACTCGTGGACGTGCTCGCCGAGCGCCTCGCGGAGCACCTTCG
>JALYLP010000604.1 GCA_030774195.1 Actinomycetota bacterium
GGTTGCGCCTTTCCTGATACGTGCTGTAACGAACCGCGCGCCGGGGCGCACGCCGCCGCCGAGATCAGGGACATCGCGCCCTTACCAGGGACATGGCAAGGTCATCCGGCCCGTTCACCACGACCTCAGTCACAATTGAGACCCTTCTGCCCTGAGCCCTCGAACCCGGCGGCACTCGGCGCACTTGGTCGGAGAAAAGAGGCGTCATCGCTCGTGCGCTACGACCGGTCCCTGATCGGTGAAGGTAATCGTGATCGTCCCGTGCTGATCCGTCCGCCAGATCTGCGCCCCCACCCCGTCCAGCTCCGCGAGCGCGTTCGGGTTGGGATGCCCGAAGGGGTTGGGCTGACCGAAAGTGGCCTATTACCACCGCCTCCGCGAGACGTCGGGTCCGTTCACCATGACCTCAGAGAAGAGCCCTGGTCCCCAAGCAAGCGTGCACCCGGCGGTGCGACCGGGCAGGGCGGGTCCCAGTTGCGGCTCGGCTTCGCAGGGGCAAGGATTCGAACGTGGAGAGCCCAGAGACCCGCTACGCGAAGACCCTCGACGGCGTCTACATCGCCTATCAGACGGTGGGCGATGGCCCGATCGACATCGTCTGGCAGTTCGATTGGTTGGGGAACGTCGACACGATCTGGGAGTACCGACCGTCCGCGGAGTGGTTCCGCGGCCTCGCGTCGTTCTCGCGTCTGATCTTGCATGACCGTCGCGGAACGGGAGCTTCGAGTCGCAACGTCGACCCGCCCAACCTCGAGACCCGCGTCGCGGATCTGACGGTAGTCTTGGATGCCGTCGGCTCCGAGCGGCCGGTCCTCGGCGGCGCACTCGAAGGTGGCGCGCCCAACATCTTGTTCGCGGCCACGTTCCCCGAGCGCGTCCACTCCCTCTTCTGGTGGTACCCGGCGCCGCGGACGACCTTGGCGCCTGACTATCCCTTCGGTGCGAGCGAGGACCTCATCGCCCGATCCACGTCCGCGACCATCGATCTCTGGGGCACCGACGCATACGGGTATTCGGTGTGGACGGGGACGCAGCCTGAGGCGGAGCACGTCCCTTGGGGCTGGCTCAGCCGACAGACGGCCACCCCCGATGTGGCCGTCGAGATGGACCGGATCTACAACGAGACAGATGTTCGAGGCGCCATGCCGTCGATCAGTGCGCCCATGCTCCTCCTGGCTCGCGAGAACGACCGCGAGGCGCTCGAGTACCTGGCCACGCTCCTGCGTCAACCCCAGATCCGGCTCTTCCCCGGCGCGGATGAGTTGAGGATCCACGAGCAACCCGCCGTTTTGGAACTGGTCCGGGAGTTCGTCGGCGTCGAGCCGGATGCGCCCGAGCTCGACACCGTGTTGTCGACCGTCCTGTTCACGGACATCGTGGGATCGACGCAGAAACAGGCCGAGATGGGGGACCACAGGTACAAGGGTCTGCTCGAGCAGCATCACGCGATCGTCCGGGACGGCCTCCGCCGCTGGCACGGCCTCGAGGCGGACACCGCAGGAGATGGCTTCTACGCAACGTTCGATGGGCCGGCACGCGCGATCCGCTGCGCCATCGAGGTCGGCCACCGCCTGAACGACCTCGGGATCGAGATCCGCGCCGGCGTGCACACGGGCGAGTGTGAGCTGATCGACGGCAAGATCGGGGGCATCACCGTGTCGATCGGAGCTCGGGTCGCCGCGACCGCGGGCGCGTCCGAGGTGCGCGTCTCGCAGACCGTGAAGGACCTAGTGGCCGGCTCCGGTCTGACCTTCGAGGACGCGGGCGATCACGAGCTGAAGGGCATCCCCGACCCCTGGCACCTCTACCGGGTTGTGGAATAGGTCACTTTGCTCGGATGACCTCACTGGCTGCGACGCCCCTTCTCGGCTCCGTGGCACCCCGGTTGCGGCGCTGTCGCATCCCGGGAAGGATGCGGGCGTGGACAGACCGGAGACCCGCTACGCGAAGACTGCCGATGGCCACTCCATCGCACACCAGGTGTTCGGGACCGGCGCGGATCTCCTGTTTGTCCCGGGGTACATCTCGAACCTCGAGCTCAACTGGGACCTTCCCGCGTACGCGGGCCTTCTCGACCGCCTCGCAGCGTTCTCCCGCGTGATCGCCATTGATCGGCGCGGCACCGGACTCTCTGACCGGCTCTCGCCCGGCGATGAACCGCCCCTCGAGATCCTGATGGAGGACCTCGGGCGGGTGCTGGATGAGGTCGGGTCCGAGCGAGCCACAGTCGTCGGTCTCCTCGACGGGGGCTACCTGTGCATGCTTTTCGCGGCGACCCACCCCGAACGAACCCGGGCTCTCGTTCTGTACGGTACGTCCGCGAGCGGGAAGTGGTCGCCCGACTACCCCTGGCAGTGGAAGCCCGACCGCTGGCAGAGCTACTTCGACGAGATGGCGTCGGGGTGGGGGAAACAGCAGTATGCAGGCGACGGACTTGGGTGGTACGCGCCGAGCGC
Source organism: Actinomycetota bacterium (assembly GCA_030774195.1). Taxonomy (GTDB): domain Bacteria; phylum Actinomycetota; class UBA4738; order UBA4738; family HRBIN12; genus AC-51. Next base: position 2,457 of record JALYLP010000604.1, read on the forward strand.
ACACCAAGACGAGGCCACACGGCGATGGTGGGGGCGCTACCAGCGTCTTGCGGCGAGTCCAGGCTCTGCGATCGCACTCGAGCGCCTGTACAGCCAGACCGACGTGCGACACATCCTGCCGTCGATCCGCGTGCCGACGCTCGTGCTCCACCGACGAGGAGACCCGGTGGAGCCCGTGGAGGGTGCTCGATACATCGCTCGGGAGATCGCGGGAGCGAAGTACGTCGAACTCGAGGGGGTCGATGCCCCGCCGTGGGCGGGCGATTGGAACGCCATCATCGACGAGATCGAGGAGTTCCTAACCGGGATCCGACGAGCGCCGGAGCCGGACCGCGTGCTTTCGACCGTCCTGTTCACCGACATCGTCGGTTCGACCGAGCAGCTCGCGCGGATCGGAGACGGGCCTTGGAAGGACTTGCTGGCGCGACACGGCGAGCTGGCGAAGGCAGAGATCCAGCAGGCACGAGGGACCTACGTAGACTCCGCCGGGGACGGCGTCTTCGCAACGTTCGACGGACCGGCGCGGGCAGTCCGGTGCGCGACGGCCATCGGAGGGGCGATACGCCCTCTGGGAATCGAGATCCGAGCGGGCTGCCACACGGGAGAGATCGAGCTCGCAGGCGACGCCGTGCGCGGTATCGCCGTCCATATCGGAGCCAGGATCGCGGCGATAGCCGGGCCTTCTGAGGTACTCGTCTCTTCCACGGTAAAGGACCTGGTCGCGGGATCAGGCCTCACGTTCGAAGACGCCGGCGAGCACGAGCTGAAGGGCGTCCCCGACCGCTGGCACCTCTACCGAGCAGTGGGCGAGCGCGCCTGAGGTATACCGCCTCTGACCAGGTGTTTTAGCGCTCTGCCAGCGAGTGACCTTCGCGCACGCGAACTTCTCGTATAGGACATCTTGCTGGGACTTCCTCCGCCCCTCGTCTCCGGGGAGCGAAGCATCGGCGAATCGATCTGCTCGGCCCCGGCGAAAGGGAACTACGCCTCGACGAGGAGCACCAAGGTTTCGGGCACCACGCCGTCATACGCCATCGCCTCGGCGGCCGCATCGGTCTGCATAAATGCCATGACGGCGTCCATGTCGGCAACGTCCATGAGTACGGCCACTTGGGTCGGGTTCTGCGGATCGACGAACGTCCGGATGTTGGTGACGCCGAGGGGGCCGAAGACCTCTTCGCGCTTCGGAGAGGCAAGCCAATGATCCTTGTCCTTCACGTCGTGGTGGCCGATCACGGTTGGCATGGTGTCTCCTTCGGTCGTGGACCCAGCACTAGCGCCGGGCACCGCACGCAATCGTACGCCGTCGAACCTGATGGCTGCAAAGCGGCGCGGGCGACACGCTGAGAGCAGGCCGCCGACCTATTGACCGGGAGCAAGAGACCGGCAAGACGGGCGGCACCCCGCGCCGGGGCGCGTGCCGCCGTCGTGATCCGAGGCGCTCGTCCTTCACGAGGGACAACGGGAACGCCATCCAGCCCATTCATCGTGACCTCAGTCACAACTGAGACCCTTCTGCCCTGAGCCCTCGAACCCGGCGGCACTCGGCGCACTTGGTCGGAGAAAGGAGGCCCGCGAAGTTGCGCTCGGGGCGTCATCGCTCGGACGCTACGACCGGCCCCTGATCCGTGAAGGTGATCGTGATCGTCCCGTGCTGATCCGTCCGCCAGATCTGCGCCCCCACCCCGTCCAGCTCCGCGAGCGCGTTCGGGTTGGGATGACCGTACGGGTTCGGCTGGCCAACGCTGATCACAGCGATCTGTGGATCGAGCGTGTCGATGAACGCAGGGAGCGAGGTGTCGCCGCCGTGGTGCGGGACGCGTAAGACGTCGATGTCGGGCACGAGCCCCGCGTCCAGCATCACCTGTTGCGCCTCACGCTCCGCACATCCCGTCATCAGCAGGGTCGTGCCGGCCGCGTCGAGCAGGAGCACCACCGAGTCGTTGTTCGGATCGGAATGCGAACCCTGCCAGCATCGGTC
>JALYLP010000605.1 GCA_030774195.1 Actinomycetota bacterium
AGAAGAAGGGCAAGGAACGGATGCGGCGCGTCGGCAAGGTGGACGTCCCGCAGGACGCGTTCATCGCGGCGCTCAGGGTGGACGAAGGGGCGAAGAAGAAGTGAGTGCGCCTGCGGGGATCTACGTCCACATCCCGTTCTGCCTCACCCGATGCGGCTACTGCGACTTCAACGCGTACGCCGGGCTGGATGGCCTGAAGCCGCGCTACCTCGCAGCGCTGTTCCGCGAGGCAGAGCTCGCCGCGCCCGGCTGGGCAGGGACCGAGTTCGTGAGCGTGTTCCTGGGGGGCGGGACCCCGACGACGATGGAGCCGGCGGTCCTGCGGGCGCTGCTCGCGCACCTGCGCGACCGCTTCGCGATGGCAGCCGACGCCGAGATCACGACCGAGGCAAACCCAGACACCGTGACCGAAGCGTCGTTGGCCGGGCTGTTGGAGGCGGGCTTCGCGCGGTTGTCGATCGGCGCGCAGTCCTTCGATCCGGCGGTCCTCCGCTCGTTGGAACGGATCCACCAGCCCACGTCCGTCTGCGCTGCGGTGGCCGCTGCACGACGGGCGGGGTTCCGCAACCTGAGCCTCGACCTGATCTACGGCGCGAACGGAGAGTCGCTCGGGTCCTGGCGGCGCACCCTCGAGGAAACGCTGGCGCTCGGACCCGAGCACGTCTCGGCGTACGCGCTCACGATCGAGCCGGCGACCGCGCTCGGCCGGGAGGTCGCGGCCGGTGAGGTGCCCGGACCCGATCCCGATCTGCAGGCCGACATGTTCCTGCTGGCGTGCGAGGTCCTCGGCGACGCCGGCTACGGCCATTACGAGATCTCGAACTGGGCCCGCCCGGGCTTCGAGTGCGTACACAACCTCGGTTATTGGGAGCGCAGGCCGTACGTCGGCCTGGGGGCCGGCGCCCACGGGTACCGCGACGACGTCCGCTGGTGGAACGTGCGACCGCCCGAGACGTACATGGAGAAGGTCGAGTCCGGCGAGCTCCCGATCGGCGGCTCGGAATCGCTCGATCCGTCCGATGCATACCTCGAGGAGGTCTTCCTGAAGCTCCGGATCCTCCAGGGCGTGCCGGCGTCTTGGTTCGATGCGGGACGGTACGAGCCGTACGTGCGGAGCGGTCTGCTCGTCGACGACTTCGGTCAGCTGGTCCCGACCGAACGCGGGATGCTGCTGTTGAACGAGCTGGTGCTCGGTCTGACCTCGGACTGATCATCAGGGCGTGGGAGGAGTCGAGTCGCAGAAGTCGGGACCGCCGGAAGGCAGGTCGCCCGCGAGGCTCGTCGCGTACTTCCCGGTCCCGCTCGGAACCGCTGTGGTCCCTTTGAGTCTCATAAAGTGCTGAACGACCTGCCACTTCCCGTCGTGTAAGCGGGCGTGCCAGATATCGAACGTCCGCGGCATCGACTGAGAACAAACCGCGCCAGCGCGATAATCACCGATGCCGCCCCAGTCGAAGCGCAGTGGCTTCCGCTTGCCCCCGTTGACAACGGTGATCAGCCGGAAGGGTGGGTCCGAATGGGGGCTCACGTGGTAGAGCTCGATCGAGTCGACGCCTTCGCGTTCCATGATCACAACGGCCAGCTCGGGCCCCTTGAGGTTGAGATCGGGCGAGCCGAAGACGCGGCACGAGGTGAAGCATTCGATCGGTCCGAAGATGGTCGGCTTCGAGGACAGCCGAAGAAAATCCGGATACAGGGCGAGGAAGGCGTTCCCGGACGCGACGTCTGGGCACGGCCCGGACTCAGGACCTCGTGCGAAGAGGTAGACGGTCCCACCAACGCCACTGTATGCGGGCATGGTGGTCGCATGGCAAGCTGGGAACGGGACACCGGGCAGCGACGCTCCGACCGCCGGTTGGGACGTGAAGCTCGGAGTTGGGCTCGTGGCCGGCTCGGTGCCGTTCCTGCTTGACCCGTTGGCGAGCGCGAAGACGCCGGCGCCGACCGCAACCAGGCCGACAACGAACGCGACCGCACCGAGGCGCTTCGCTCGCTCACGCCGAGACCTTCTCTGGACGAGGCGCGTGAACAGGTCTGGGTCGACGAACACGGGGCGTTCCAGCGCGCGGAACCGCCCCGCCAGCTCCTCATCAAGCTTCGACATCGTTCTCCTCCTGCTCGTCGATCTGCAGGTTGACCGCGAGCGCGGCCTTTGCTTTGAACAGCGAATTCTTGACCGTCCCCTCGCTCACCCCGAGCGCGTCGGCGACCTCGCGGGTGTCCATCTGGAGGTAGTAGCGAAGGACCGCGATCTGCCGTTGACGCCGCGGCAGTCCGGCGAGCGCCCGTTGGATGTCCACGCGGTCGACGCTCCGGACGTCATCCCTCGCGACCGCGGACGCCAGCCGAGCCCGGGCCCGGCGCTCGGCCGTTACTCGCCGCCACCCGCTGCGGGTCAGGTTCATGGCCACCACCGCGACCCACGCCGGCAGAGACTCGATGTCGTCTCCGCGGTCGCTACGGATCCACGCGCGCACGAGCGCCTCTTGCACGGCATCCTCCGCGGCCGGTAGGTCGCCGGCCAGCAGCGCGACGGCGTTCACGAGTCGCGGATAATCGTCACGCAGGAACTCCCGGATCGTCGTGTCGTCCAGCACGCACTGACTCCGCCCGTGAGACGAACCAACGGAGCTATCCGTTGTCCCCGGAGCGTAGGTCGACGATCGCGGCTGTGCCCTGCCGCTTCGTGAGGCGCTGCTCGCGGTGCCCTACGCGGCGTTCGGGAAGGCAGACGCCGATCCGTAGAGGGGAGTTCCGCAGAGTGTCCTGCCTGGGAGAGGCAGATCCGAAAGAGGCAACCTCTGCTTCCCCGCATCGAGTGCTTGCATGGTCGATCCTTCGAGAGCGAAGACTTCTGAACTGACATCTGCGGTCGACCCGAGCTTATCCCCGCCGTCGATCACGAAATCTGTGCTCCCGTCGTTCAACCGGACGCAGTGCGCGCTCCCGAAGTGACCGACGACATCGACCCAAGCGAACTGCAGAGGACCTGCAGGAACGAAGCCCTTAAAGCCCGGGGGGAGCTCGACTCTCACGGGCTCGATCGTTGGGGGATCCGCGGTCACGGTGTAGAGCCACACTCCGTACCCGTCGGCACCGGCGGTCGAGACCGCTATCTCCGACGTGCCGTCTCCGTTGACGTCCGGGGCCGCGAACGCCTCGCACGCGACCGGAGAGAAGCAGTCCGTGAGCGGTTCGCTGGTCGCGTCGATGTTGCCGTCCCCGGTCACGTCAACCCCGACCAGGTTCGTACCGTCACCCGCCTGCGGACACTTCCCGTCGATCTTCTTCGTGAAGACGTACGCGGTCCCTGATGACGCCGCGATGGTGATGGGCATCGACGACACCCGACAGACGGGGTAACCGAGCCCGAGATCAGCCCGTGTCAGCGAGGGAGTCGCCGTGCTCCCGGTTCCAGGGAGTGGCTGCCACGCGAACCCGACGCCTTGCGCCAAGGGGAACGCATCGGAACTGCCCGTCGGCAGCGCGTAGATCGCGGAACTCAGGGGCGGCGCACCCAGCAGGACGAACGTCAGATAGGCGCCGTCGGGCGACCATGCCGGGCTCGTTGGGACGCGGCCTTCACCGTTCGGGGAGGTTGGGATCACCATCTCGCTCGGCCCGCCTTCCGAGGGCATCTGCATGATGCCATCGGGGGTCACGAACGCGATCGTGCGGCCGTCTGGCGACCACGTCGGGTCGCTCTCGTCCACGTCCGGGGAGGAAGTGAGTCTGTGAAGGCCCGAACCGTCGGTCGAAACGATCCACAGGTCAGCGAGGCCGTCTCCGGACGATGGCCTGCTCGAAAAGACGATCGAGCCCCCATCGGGCGACCACGCCACCGCCCCGATGACCTTGTCGCGGGCGATCATGCTCAGGTCCGACCCATCTGGACGAATCAGGTATAAGGCCCGCCCCTTTGGTTCGTCAGCGGCGCTGAAGGCGATCCACGTGCCATCCGGGGACCACGCGGGACTCTCGGCGTCGACCGGAGCTCTCGTCAACTGGCGCTCGTAGGATCCGTCGCTGCTGATCAGCCATAACGAGGGTGGCACGTCCGTCACGTCGTTCCGTACGAACGCGACCGTGTTGCCGTCCGGACTGACCGCAGGCTCGAGGTCGAGGTTTTCCGAGCCCTGGGTCAGTCGTTGCATCGCGACACGCCCAGCGGCCGCGGCTCCGTCGGTCGGATCGAGGTCCTGCTGGGGCGTGGGAAGCAGCATCAGCTGAAAGCCGTCCCCGTTCGGGATGCTCACGATAAGAGCGCCGTTCTTGACCGCTGGCCCGGCCGGCGTCTGCGGAGACGTGCGGAACGCATGACCGAGCAGTGCGAACCCGCCGACGGTTCCGAGCAGCACGACGGTGACGAGCCCGATCGACCCGACCCGGCGGAGGCTGGCTCGCCGGCGCTTGCGGGCGCCGAGGCGTTCGACGAGGTCGCCGGCGCCGGCGGGCCGC
>JALYLP010000606.1 GCA_030774195.1 Actinomycetota bacterium
GCTCCGGTTCGCGTTCTGCAAGAGGCTGGAGACGCTCGAGGCGGCGGGAGAGCGGCTGGGGTCGATCCGGTGACTTGCGGTTCGCTTGCGCTTGCGATTCGCTTGCGGTAGCGTTGAGCCATGGCGACCACGGTCGTCGAGGCCGACCTCGTGCAGGAGTTGCAGCAGGAGTTGCCCGCGGCGCTCGCGGGCGATGAGGATGCCGCGCGTCGCTACGCGCGCGCGTGGCACCAGCTGGTGCTCCATCTGATCGGGTCAAGGAGCCGGTCGCCCGCGAGCGCCGTCGAGGTCCTCGACCGGCTGGCGCTCACCGCACCCTTCGATCCGCTCGGGCCGGTCCTCGCGCTGGTGTCGGTGGCGACGAGCATCATCGGTGACGTGAACCAGCGTTCCTCGATCCGCTCCTCGCCGGTGACCCTTCCGATCGCGATCGACTTCGACGGGTTCGCGCGGGCGGTCCTCGGCGAGTTGTCGGATGCAGGCTCGGCGCTTCGATCACTGCTGTCCTCGTGGCAGCTCTCGATCGCGGAGGCCGCCCGACTCTTCGGGGTCACCCGCCAGGCGATGCAGCAGTGGCTCGAGGGCGGCGTCCCCCCGGCGAGGCAGCCGAAGGTGCTCGCCGTCGTGCGGATCGCCGATCTTCTCGGCAGGAACATCCGGCCGGAGCGGATCCCGGGGATCGTTCGGTCCCCGGCGTCCGGGTACGACGGAGCCATCATGCTCCAGCTGATCGCGCAGGACCGGCATCAGGAGCTGCTCGACTCGGTCGCGCGATCGTTCGACTGGGCCGCCAGCGCCTGATGCGGTTCCGGCACGTCACGCGGGGCGGCCCGCACGTGCGCGTCGCCGACCCGGTGTGGTTGACGCCCCTCGACCCCCGGTTCGCTCAGGAGCGCGGCGGCAGGTGGAACCCACCCGGCTCGTTCCCGGTCGTCTACGTGTGCGCGACACGGGGCGTGGCTCGAGCGGTCGTGCTGCGGCGCTTCGAGGGTCTCCCGTACGGCGTCGTGGATCTGCTCCCCTCACGCGCGCCGGTGTTGATCGAGACCGATGTGCCCGAAGGCGGGCTCGTCGACGTGGTCGGCGACGCCGGCTGCCGAGCGGCAGGACTCCCGGCCAGCTACCCGTTCGACGGACGCGGCCGCCCGATCCCGTGGGGACGGACGCAGCCGGTCGGCGAAGCCGCGTGGGAGCAAGGAGAGCGTGGAGTCGCCTGCCGGAGCGCGGCTATGGCCAGGAGGGAACCGGGCGAGGAGCTCGCGTGGTTCGTCCGAGGGTCCGCGGATCGGCTCCGAGTCACGCGGCGGCGCGCGTTCGAGGAATGGTTCTAGGTCGACCACCCGCGGCCGGGAGCAAGGATCCCGGTGGGGTCCATCGCCGTTCGCACCCTCTGCTGCACCTGCGGCGCCGGGACCGCTCCGCGACCGAGCCCTCCGGGACCGCGGATCACCGGTGCGATCCCGCCGAGCTCGCCTGCGCGTGAGCGGAATCCCGTGAGCGCTTCTTCGTCCTCGAAGGGCACCCAGGCGATCCCGACCCCGATCATGGCGCGGTAGCGGTCGACTCCGTCGAGCAGCTGAGCCAGCCGTGACGGCACCGCGGCGGCCTCCGCGACGATCGTCGCTTCCGGGAAGCAGGCCTCCGGGAAAGGATCGTCGATCTCGTCGAAGGTCGCGATCGACCGCGCGGCCGCGGTCTGCTCCTCGACCTCTTCCGGCCATCCCTCCAGCCGAACCACGAGCCGGTCGGACTCCGCGAGCACGGCGGCCGGGAGCGGGACGGCGTCGAGGACCCTGCGGCCGAGCTCCACACCACCCTCGTCGATCACCAAGGTCCGCGTCGACTTGGGCAGTGGCCGCACCTTGAGTGCCACCTGGACGATGGCCCCGAGGGTACCGAGTGAACCGGTGAGCAACCGGTGCACGTCGTAGCCGGTGACGTTCTTCACGGTCCGCGCCCCACTCTTGATGAGTCGCCCGTCGCCGGTGACGACCTCCATCTCAACGACGGTGTCGCGCATCGTTCCGACCCGTAGCTGCCGGATCGTCGGGCCGCCCGTCGCGATCACGCCGCCGACCGTCGCGTCGTCGGGCGCGTCGACCGGCCACTCCTGGCCGCCGTCGGCGAGCATCGTGCGGAGGTCGTGGATGCGCATCCCCGCCTCGGCCACGCACAGCATCTCGGCCGGGTCGTACGCGACCCGATCGTCGAGCAGGGTCGTCCACAGCTCGGCGTCGACCTCGCTCGGGTTGCCCTTGTCGATGTGCTGACGCCCGCCGACGACCAGCACGCGCGTCTCCGCGGCGCTCGCTGCGCGGAGCGCGTCCACGACATCCCGCTTCGAGTGCGGGTGGATCAGATCCACGTGCCCTCCGGAAGCGCGCCGTCGCGACCGAGGGCGGCCGCCGCGTAGTCACCGCAGCGGGCGCCGTCGGGAAGGACTTTGCGCGGGTTCATCCTCCCGTCGGGGTCGAAGGCCGCTCGGAGGCATGCCTGCGCGTCCAGATCCTCGGCCGTGAACACGAGCGGCATGAAGTCGCGCTTCTCGAGGCCGATCCCGTGCTCGCCGGACAGCGAACCGCCCGCGTCGACGCAGAGTCGCACGAGCTCGTCGGATGCGGCCAGCACGCGTTCGAGCGTTCCGGGCACCGAACGGTCGAACGAGAACAGCGGATGGAGGTTGCCGTCGCCAGCGTGGAAGACGTTCGTCACGATCAGGTCGTGACGCTGCGCGATCGCGTAGACGCCTGCGAGCACGTCGGCCAGTGCCTTCCGCGGCACGACGCAATCGTGCAGGTGGTAGTGGGGCGCGATCCGCGCGATCGCGCCGAACGCCGACTTGCGGCCCTTCCACAGGAGCGCACGCTCGGCGTCGTCGGCGGCGATCCGGATCGTGCCGACGGCGTGCTCGAGGGCCGCGGCTTCCACCTCGCGCGTCTGCGCCTCGACGCCCGCCGGGAGACCGTCGACTTCCACGAGCAGGACCGCTGCCGCGTCGGTCGGGTACCCCGCGTGCGCGAAGTCTTCGACGGCGCGAACGATCCCTCGATCCATCATCTCGAGTGCGGCGGGGACGACGCCGCGCGCGATGATCGCGGAGACGGTTTGCGCGCAGTCCTCGACGTCCGCGAAGTCCAGGAGCATCGTGCGGACGGCGGGCGGGAGCGGCGTGAGTCGCACGCACGC
>JALYLP010000607.1 GCA_030774195.1 Actinomycetota bacterium
GTCTGAAGCCGGTCGGTCCCGAATGGGAGGTGCCCGAGGGTACCCAGGTCGAGGGCGCGGGAGAACGGCGCGATCGCGGCGGCGATCGGGGTCGGGACCGTGGCCCACGTGGGGACCGCGGCGATCGCGGAGATCGCCACGGCCGCCGGTTCCGCGATGGCGGCGGCGCCCGCCAGGACGGCTGAACCCCGGCGTCATGCCGATCTCGCGCACCGAGTTCAGCTCGGGGCTGCGCGTCGTGACGGAGCGGATGCCCAGCAGCCGCTCCGTCTCGATCGGCTTCTGGGTGCTCGCGGGATCGCGGGACGAACGTCCCGCGATCAGCGGCCATTGCCACTTCCTCGAGCACCTGTTGTTCAAGGGAACCGCGACGCGGACGGCGCTCGACATCGCGGAGGCGTTCGATGCGGTCGGCGGAGATGTGAACGCGTTCACGGCGAAGGAGTACACGTGCTACTACGCGCGCGTGCTCGACCGTGATCTGGAGCTGGCGGTCGACCATCTCGCCGACATGCTGCAGCACTCGACGATCCGGGGAGAGGATCTCAAGGCCGAGGGCCAGGTGATCCTGTCCGAGATCGACATGCACGACGACTCTCCCGAGGATGTGGTCCACGACCTGTTCACCCGGACGCTGTGGCCGGGGCACCCGCTGGGTCGGCCCATCCTCGGAACGCGCGAACGGATCCGCGGGGCGACGCCCGGATCCGTTCGGGGTTTCTACCGTCGCCACTACGTCCCCGGCCGCCTGGTCGTCGCGGCGGCGGGCAACGTCCGCCACGAGGATCTGGTTCGGATGCTGACCGAGCGCATGGATGCCGGTCGCGAGCTCTCGGCCCGAGGCCGGTCCGTGTGGCGGCTGCGCGACACGCCGCGAGCGCCGAAGCCCTCAGGGGACCAACACGTGCAACGGAAGAAGACGGAGCAGGCGCACATCGTGATCGGGACGAACGGCTTGGCTCGGTCGGACCCCGAGCGATTCGCCTTCTTGATCGTCAACACGGCACTCGGCGGCGGGATGTCATCGCGGCTCTTCCAGGAGATCCGCGAGAAGCGCGGCCTCGCGTACACGGCGTATAGCTACCACTCACAGTTCGCGGAGGTCGGTCTGTTCTCGGCCTACGCCGGCACGACGCCGGGCAAGGCTCGCGAGGTCCTCGCGCTGATGCGCGCGCAGATCGAGGCGGTCCGCGACGGCGACCTGAACGCCGAGGAATTCGAACGCGCCAAGGGCCACGTGAAGGGCTCGACGGTCCTGTCTCTGGAGGACCCCGGCGGCAGGATGTCGCGGCTCGGGAAATCCGAGATCGCGAACGGCGAGATCCTCACGGTCGACGAGATCCTGCGCCGCGTCCAGCGGGTCTCCCTCGAGGATGCCCGCCGGATCGCCCACCGGGTACTGTCGCAACCTATGACGCTGACGGTGCTGGGGCCGGTGACACCCTCCTCGTTCGAGGGGGCGCTCGTGTGACGAACGTCGGCGTGCTCGGCGCCGCCGGTCGCATGGGCCGCGAGGTCTGTCGGGCCGTCGAGGCCGCCGATGACCTGACGTTGATCGCAGCGGTCGATCCCCATCACGAAGGCACGGCGCTCGGGAACCTCGTCGTCGCCGGATCCCGGAACGCGCTCGAGGGCGCGGATGTCGCCGTGGACTTCACGACCCCGGGGTCGGTGATGGAGAACGCGCGGTGGTGCCTCGGACGTGGGATGCACCTGGTGATCGGCACCACCGGGATCGGCGGTGATGGTCTCGAGGAGATCCACCGGCTCGCCGGATCGGGTAACGCCAACGCGATCGTCGCTCCGAACTTCGCGATCGGCGCCGCGCTGACGATGCGGTTCGCCGAGCAGGCCGCTCGGTACTTCGACGCCGCCGAGGTGATCGAGCTGCATCACGATCAGAAGGTCGATGCGCCGAGCGGCACGGCGATCACGACGGCGCAGCGGATCGCCGCCGCGCGCGCGGGAGCGTGGGAAGCGCCAGGCGGCGACGTCTCGCAT
>JALYLP010000608.1 GCA_030774195.1 Actinomycetota bacterium
CTGACCGGGTTCCCCGGCAGACCGAAGAACGGCTTGCCCTCGATGAACCCGAATCCCTGCGGCATGCCCGGCTGCATCGCGACGCGGTAGAAGTCGATGTCCCCGCGCCGGAAGAAGGCCGCCTTCACCACGTCCCGCTCGCCGACCGACACGCCGCCGGACGATACGAACCCGTCGGCCTGGATCTCGAAGTTGAAGACCGCTTCCTTGAGCGACTCCGGGTCGTCCCGCACGATCCCCGCGAGCACGGGGATCGCACCCGCCTCGCGGAGCGCTGCGAACAAGGTGTAGGCATTGGAGTCGCGCACCTGACCGAACGTCGGGCTCTCGGTGGGGGGGATCAGCTCGTCGCCGGTCGAGAGGACGACGATGCGCGGGCGAGGATGCACCATCGGATGGGGGACGCCGGCGTTCGCGAGGAGGCCGAGCTCGCCCGCGCTCAGCCGCTTCCCGAGCGGGACGAGGACCTCACCCGCGCGGACGTCCTCCCCGCGAGGACGGATGTGCCGGCCCTCCTCGACAGCGTCGAACACCCGGACCAGGTCGTCGTCACGGGTCTCGGCGTTCTCGATCGGCACCACCGCATCGGCGCCGGCCGGGATCGGCGCGCCGGTCGCGATCGCGACCGCCTCGCCCATCCCGACCGTCGCCTCCGGCCGCTGTCCGATCATCGCGTGGCCGACCACCTTGAGCTCGGTCGGATCGTTCACCGACGCCTCGGCGATGTCCGAAGCGCGGAGCGCGAAGCCGTCCATCGCCGAGGACGCGAACTCCGGAAGATCGATCGCCGAGAAGATGTTCTCTGCGGCGACGCACCCGTAGGCGTCGGTCAGCGGCAACTGCAGCGGCCGGAGCGTCTCGATCCGCGAGAGGATCCGCTCGCGCGCTTCCTCGAGGGGGACCAGGCCCTCCGCCGAGTCGTGATCGTGCGCGTGCCGCTCGGCCATGCCGGGCAGTCTACTCAGGCCCTCGAAGGGCACGATATGGCTCGCGGAGCGTGCGTCAGACGAGCTTCTCGCGCTGCACGAACTCGGCGAGCCACGTGCGGAACTCTGGGCCGAGGTCGTCGCGCTCGGCGCCGAGCTCGACGGTCGCCTTCAGATAGTCGAGGGGGTTCCCCACGTCGAAGCGACGGCCCTCGAACCGATATGCATAGACCGCCTGCTCCTGCGCCAGAAGGTTGATCGCGTCCGTGAGCTGGATCTCGTCCCCGCGGCCGGGCGTGGTTCGGCGCAGCGCGTCGAAGATCTCCGGCGTGAAGACGTATCGGCCGATCACGGCGAGGTTGGAGGGAGCCTCTTCCGGCGAGGGCTTCTCGATGATCGACAGGATCCGCACGAGATGCTCCTCGAAGGGTTCCGCCTCGATGCAGCCGTACATGGAGATGTCCTGCTTGCTGACCTCCATCGCTGCGATGACGCTCCGCCCGAAGGTGTCGTGCGCGCGAAGCATCTGGCCCAGGAGCGGATCGGATCGATGGATCAGGTCGTCACCGAGCATGACCACGAAGGGCTCATCGCCGACATGCGCCTGCGCCACCGAGACCGCGTGTCCGAGCCCGAGCGCCTCCTTCTGACGGATGTAATGGACCTCCGCCATATCCGAGATCTCCCGGATCCGCTTGAGCTCATCGAACTTCGCCTTGTCCTCGAGGAAGCGCTCGAGCTCGAGGTTGCGGTCGAAGTGGTCCTCGATGGCGCGCTGGCCGCGACCGGTGACGATCAGGACGTCGTCGATCCCCGCTCGAGCGGCTTCCTCGACCACGAGCTGGATCGCGGGGACGTCGATCACCGGAAGCATGACCTTCGGCTGCGCCTTGGTGGCCGGAAGGAACCGGGTGCCGAGCCCGGCAGCAGGGATCACCGCCTTGCGAACCTTCATGAGCCCCCCTCGCCCAGCGGACCGCGAACGATACGCGCCCTTCCGGCGCCGCGCCAATCGTCTCATCAGCATAGGTTGGTCGGCCGATAGGAGGAGCGTCGGTACACTTGGCTCGTCATGCCGACCTACGGATACACGTGTCGCGACTGCGGCCACACGTTCGACATCGTCCAGAAGATGGCAGACGACACACTCACGATCTGCCCACGGTGCGGAGGCCGACTTCGGAAGGTCTTCGCGGCACCCGCGATCGCGTTCAAGGGCTCCGGCTTCTACGCGACGGATCACGGCAAGGGGTCGAAGGGGCGAGACGAGTCGAAGGACGCGACCGCCGGGACGAAGGCCGATACGAAGAAGGACACCGGCACGTCGGAGAAGAAGACCGGCGAGACGAGCCGCAAAGACGCGAGCACGAAGAAGGAGCCCTCCTCCGGCACGGCGCCCCGGCCGAAGGAAGGATCCGACTCATGACCACTGCCGAGATCGGCGTCTTCGGCGGCTCCGGGTTCTACGCGTTCCTGGACGATCCCGAAGAGATCGTCGTCGACACGCCGTACGGGAAGCCCGCGGCCGCGGTCACGGTGGGCTCGATCGCGGGACGGCGCGTCGCGTTCATCCCTCGGCACGGGAAGGACCACGAGTTCCCCCCGCATCGGGTCCCATACCGCGCGAACGTCTGGGCGATGAAGGAGCTCGGCGTCACGCGGTTGTTCGGACCATCGGCGGCAGGTTCGCTCCGCCGCGACATCCCGCCCCGCACCTTCGTCGTGTGCGACCAAGCGATGGACTTCACGAAGTCCCGCGAGAACACCTACTTCGACGGACCGATCACCACGCATGTGTCGTTCGCCGACCCGTATTGCCCGGTGATGCGTCAGGGCTTGGTCGAGGCTGCCGTCGAGCTCGGGATCGAGCACCGCGTCGGCGGGACGATGGTGGTGATCGAGGGACCTCGGTTCTCGACGCGCGCCGAATCCAAGATGTTCGCGACGGTCGGCGGCGATGTGATCGGGATGACGCAGTTCCCGGAGGCCGCGCTCGCGAAGGAGCTCGAACTGTGTTTCGCGAACGTCGCCCTCGTGACGGACTACGACGTCGGCGTGGACGGCATCGCGCCCGTCTCGCACGCTGAGGTGCTGAAGGTGTTCGGCGAGAACGTCGACAAGCTCCGCGACCTGCTGCTCGCGGCCGTTCCACGGGTGCCGCAGGACCGGAGCGGCTGCGATTGCGCGCACGCGCTCGGCGGGTCTGGACACGACTGATGGCGCGGCAGCTGATCCGCGTCGAACTCGTCTTCGTGACCGAGGAAGACGGCGAGCAGGTCGGCGAGCGGATCCGCGAGTCGGTGGCCATGATCGTGGGACGCGAAGCGCTCGAGGAGTTCCGCGTCCGGACGCTTCCGCTCGATGACAAGAAGAAGGACCACCTCCGACCGGTCGACTGATGTGACCTCGGTCACGGCCGGTCAGGCGTGCGCCACGTACGTTCCGCGGATGCGCATCGTCCCGACGTTCTCGTTCCGACGCAAGCTGCCGCTGTCATCCAAGATCTTCCTCAGCGTCGCCGCGGCGTGCGGGGTCGCCTCGTTCCTCCTGGTTCGAGCCGATGCGTCGCGGGCCTCCGGCGAACGAGCGATCGCTGGGCCACGGGTGGGCGTGACGATCGCCACCCACGACATCGGCGCCGGGTCCGCGCTCACGGCCGCCGACCTCGGGCTCACCCTGATGCCCGCGGCCTTCGTCCCGCCGGGGTCGGTCCCCTCGGTCGGTGCCGCCATCGGCCTCGTCGCCCAGACGTCGATCGCGGAAGGCGAAGCCCTCTCCGTGTCGAGGCTCGGCCGGAGCTTGCTCGCCGGCAGCGTGGGACCCGGACGCCTCGTCGTGACCGCGGGGTTCGCCTCGGTCCCGGAGGGGCTCACGAGCGCGGACCGGGTCGACGTCTTCGCCACCTTCGGGGGCGCTCGGCCGTTCACCGAGCTCGTCGGCGAGGACCTTCGCGTTTTGCGCATCGATCCCACGACGGACCCCCTGGGCGACGATGGGACGTTGGTCACCCTCGACGTCGACGCAGCGACCGCGCGTCAGCTGCTCCAGGCGAACGCGACGGGTACGCTCGCGCTCGTGGCCCGCGGTCCGGACGCCGCCGCTACACCATCTCCATCACCCTCACCCGGAACCGAACCTGCCTCCGGATAGACTCGGCGCGCCTCCCGACCGGAAGGACGCGCGTGACCATCCTGCAGGCGATCGTCCTGGGGATCACCCAGGGCATAACGGAGTTCGCTCCGGTCTCAAGCAGTGGACATCTGATCCTGGTCCCGTGGCTGTTCGGGTGGTCGATCGTGCAGGACCCGGCGCTCAACAAGACCTTCGATGTCGCTCTCCACGTCGGGACGCTGCTCGGGGCCGTGATCTATTTCCGCAACGATCTCTGGCACTACCTCAAGGCCTGGATCGCGTCGGTCCGGGCTCGGTCGATCCGATCGGCCGATGAACGACTCGCATGGGCGCTCGTGGTCGGAACGATCCCCGGGGCGATAGCAGGTGCCTTGTTCGAGAGCGCGATCGAGGACACGCTCGGCCAACCGGGGCTGATCGCGGTGATGCTCGCAGCATTCGGGGTGGTCCTCTACGTCGTCGACCGGATATGCCGGAGCGATCGCGACCTCGGATCAGTCGAACCCCGGACCGGCCTGTTCCTGGGGTTGGCGCAGGCGCTGGCGTTGCAACCCGGGGTGTCTCGTTCCGGCGTGACGATCACCGCCGCGCGCGCCATCGGGATCGATCGTGAGGCGGCGGCCCGCTTCTCGTTCCTGTTGGCGATCCCGATCATCGCGGGCGCAGGTGTCTACAAGGGTGTCGGTGTGCTGCAGGACGGGTTCCAGGGGTACGGTGCCCAGTTCTTCTGGGGGTTCGTCGCATCCGCGATCAGTGGCTTCGTGGTGATCTGGTTCCTCCTGCGGTACCTGCGGCGCCACGACTTCCTCATCTTCATGGTCTACCGGCTCGCCGCTGCGGCGATCGTCCTCCTGTTGATCGCGACCGGCGTTCGTTCCGCGACGATCTGAGATCGAGCCGCTCAGACCCCCGCGAGCGTCATCTCACCGATCAGGATCGATGGCGTCCCGACGCTGGAGAAGAAGCGGAGGTCGCTGCCGACCCCCGCGATGCCCGCGAGCATCTCGGGCAGGGTTGATGCGATCGTCATCTCGCGGAGCGGTTCCCCCGTGGCTCCGCCCTCGACCCGCAGCCCCGTCGCCCCGACGCTGAACTCGCCGCTGATCGGGTTCGCGCCGGAATGCACCCCCGAGACGTCCATGATCAGCACGCCGCCCTCGGCCTTCGCCAGGAGCTGGTCGTACGAGAGCTCCCCGGGATCCACGAAGAAGGTCGACGTGCCGACACCCGGCGTCGTCCGGTAGCCACCGCGCTTGGCGTTGCCCGTCGATCGTTGGCCACCACCGGCCCGGCGCGCAGTGTACGTGTCATGGAGGAACCCGTTCAGCGTTCCTCCCGTGAACAGCTCGGTCCGGCCGCTCGGAACCCCTTCCCCGTCGAACGGACACGCTCCGGGGCCGTCGAGCCGGCGTCCGTCGTCGACCAGCGTGAACGCGTCGGAGCCGACGGCTCGACCGACCATGTCGGCGAAGAGCGACCTGCCCTTCAAAACTGCCTCCGCGTTCAGCGCGCCGGCGAGCACGCCGAGGAAGCTCGATGCGGCGAACGGGTCGAGCACGACTGGCAGCTTGGCGGTCGGCGGTTTGACGGCGCCGAGCATCTTCACCGCGCGCTCGACCGCCTCGTCGGCAACCGGCTCCCACGTGAGCGCGTCGAGCCCGCGCGTGATCGCGTAGGAGAAGCCGGTCTGGGTCTCGTCGCCGTCCACGGCGAGCGTGACGACCACGGCCCAGGCGTCCGTCCTCGCGTACTCGACGTCGACCCCGGTCGTCGAGGCGATCGCCACGCGCGAGACCGCGTCCCCGACCTGCGCCTGGTCGACCTTCGACACGCGCGGATCGCGGGAGACGGTGTACGCCTCGAGCTCCAACGCCATCCGCACCTTGTCGTCGACGGCGACGGTCACGCTCTGCTCGCGGAAGATCTCGGGCATCGCCTCGAACGACTCCGCCGCGGGCAGGCGGTTGTGCTCGTCCGGCTCGGAGAGCGCGGCGTTCTCTCGCGCCCGCCACACCGTCTCGCGCGCCTCGTCCTCCGAGGGATCGGCCGCCCACGCGTAGCCGAGCCGCCCGTCGCGGATCACGCGGACGCCGAGGCCTCGTGACTCCGCGAAGGTCATGCCCTCGATCTCGTTCCGGAGCGCGCTCACCTCGGTCTGGCGTCCCTCCTCGGCGTAGGCCTCGACCTGCTCGTCTCGGTCCGCCGCTTCCACGGCGGCGTGCACCAACGCTCCGAGCTCAGGCACCGGTACCTCCGACCGTGATCTTGGCGATGCGGAGCGTCGGCGAGCCGCTTCCCACCGGTGCGCTCTGGCCGTCCTTGCCGCAGACGCCTTCCCAGGTCTCGAAGTCGCTCCCGACCACGTCGACGGAGCTCATGACCTCGATCGCCCGGCCGATCAGGTTGGCGCCGCGGACCGGCGTCGTGACGTGACCGTCCTCGATCAGGTAGCCCTCCGAGACCCCGAACACGAAGTCGCCGGTCGCGGGATTGACCTGGCCGCCGCCGAGCCCACGGACGTAGATCCCGTGCGCCGTCGAACGGAGGATCTGGTCCGGGTCCTCTTTGCCGGGAAGGATGTTCGTGTTCGTCATCCGCACGATCGGCGGCGAGGCGTAGGACTCGCGCCGACCGTTCCCGGTGGGTTGGACACCCATCTTGGCGGCCCGGAGCCGGTCCTGCAGGAAGCCCTGGAGGACGCCGGCGCGGAACAGCTCGGTCCGTTGGGCGGGCTCGCCTTCGTCGTCGAAATCGTACGAACCCCAGCCGTTCGCGATCGTGGCGTCGTCGACGCCGTCGATCAACTCGCTCGCGCACCGCTCGCCGACGAGCGCGCGGTACACGGACGCCTCCTTGTCGACGGCATCGGCCTCTAACGGGTGCCCGACCGCCTCGTGGAACAGGACCCCGCCGCACCCGTTCGCGACGACCACCGCCATCTCGCCGGCCGGCGCGGGGATCGAGTCCAGCATCGTGACGGCGCGCGTCGCCGCCCGTTCGGCGGTGACACGCGGCGGATGGGCATCGAGGAACTCGACGCCCGCGCAGGCGGCCGGCCCGTCCCACCCGGTCTGGATGACGTCACCGCGCTTCGCGACGACCTGGGCGACCAGCCGGATCCGTGGCCGTTCCTCGTCGATCCACCGGCCGTCCGATGCCGCGATCACGCGGCGCTGGAGCGAGTCGAAGTAGATCCCGGTGACCTGCGTCACCTCTGGGCTGTGCCCGCGCGCGACCTCGTCGACCTCGCGGAGCCAACCGACCTTGTCCGCGGCAGCGATGCTGTCGGCCGCGCGGCCCGCACGGTTGGTCCCCCGCCCGAAGCGGTCGGTCAGGTCGACGACCGTGCCCGGGGTGTCGCCGCGGAGGGCCGCGCTCGCCGCCGC
>JALYLP010000609.1 GCA_030774195.1 Actinomycetota bacterium
GGCACGAACCAGCCGGGCACCACGCCGGAGCAGTCGAAGGCACTGATCGCGGCGATGGCTCGGTGGGGATTCGGGTGGGCGGGACGCGACGCGTATCCGCAGGGAGCCTTGTTCCGCTACCGGGCCCTGTCGGTGGCCCGAGACTGAGCGCCGCCCGGCGTCATCAGGATCGCTCCGTTGCAAAGCGAAGGGAGCAGGTATCAGGCGCTTGTCCGCACGTGCCCTGGGAGCCGGGACCACGTCCCGGGTCCTGGGGCATGCCTCCGCGGCATGACTCGCGCGTGGGTTCTACTCCCTTCGCGGGTGCCTCTCGGCATCCGCGACAACCGTACACCCGGTGGCGTTGACGCCGCAACGTGGATCGCGTCGGGAGGGAGCGCCCGTTGGCGCCGTGCGGAAGCCCTCAATCGGTGACGCGGCGATCGCGCGATCGGAGCGCCACCCAACCGAGCACCGCGGCGACCGCAACGGCCCCCACCGCTCCCGCGACGTAGCTCGGACGCGGAGCCGGAACCGCCGAGGCGATCCGCGTCCGCAGCCGGACGGGGCTTCGGAAGTCTCGCGTCTCCCATCCACGTTCCTCCGCCAAGCGACGCAGCTCCTTGTCGGGATTGACCGCGACCGGATGGCCGACCGCCTCGAGCATCGGCAGGTCCGTGATGGAATCCGAGTAGGCATAGGAACCGGCGAGGTCGAGGCCGGCGCGATCCGCAAGTTCGCGCATCGCGCCGGCCTTCTCCACGCCGTAGGCGTAGAACTCGAGCAGGCCCGTGTACCGGCCGTCATCGCCGACCGCCGCGCGCGTCGCGATCACGCCCGCGACCCCGAAGTGTCTGGCCAGCGGCAGAACGACCTCTTCGGGGGATGACGACACGACGTAGATGCTGCGCCCTTCGCTGTGGTGCAACGCGATGAGATCGAGCGCCTCCTGGTACACGTACGGATCGATAACTTCCAAGATCACGTCCTGGACCAACCGCTCGACCTGCGCACGGTCCCAGCCCTTCGTGAGCTGCAGCATCCCTTCCTTCAGCCGCTCCATCTTGTGCTCGTCGGCTCCCACCAGGAGATACACCAGCTGCGCGTACGCCCCACGGAGCAGCTGCCCGCGAGAGACCATGCCGGCTCGGTACAGAGGTCGCGACAGGGCGAGCGAGGACGAGCGCGAGATGATCGTCTTGTCGAGGTCGAAGAAGGCCGCTTCCATCCCTCCGACATCCTAGGCGCGGGCGCGCTGACACTTCGGACGCCGCACGGATCCGAACGAGAACCTCGCACGGTTCGGGACGGGTTACGCTCGATCACGGAGGCGTCTGGGTTCCTGGTGGGCCCCGCGGTCTTCAAAACCGTAGAGGGGGCGACGAGCTCCCTGGCGGGTTCGATTCCCGTCCGCCTCCGCTCCTTGCAGCCATATGATCCATCGGGATGGGCGGACGTGATTGGCCCCGTGCGAGTCAGCTCGTCGATACGTCTTCGAGCTCGGCGCGGGCCTTCGACGCATCGGCGACGTCGCCCTTGCGCTCATAGAGTTGGAGCGCCTCGCGCACCATGGTCGTCGCTTCGCCCGGCCTCCCTGCCTTGCGAAGCACGTACGCGAGGCTCATCCGAGCATCGCCGCGCCACATGATGTAGTCGGTCTGATCGATCACCGAGACCGCCGCCCGGGCGAGCGCCTCGGCTTCCGAAAGCTGGTCGCGGTCGGCCAGCACCTTGGCCTGGGCCGCTCGCCACTGCCACTGCGACGTCCAGTCGTCGGGCGCCGCCAACTGGTCGGAGAGGAGAGCGTGGCGTTCCGCCTCCTCGTTCTTGCCTTGACGCCACAGCACCTCCGCGAGCACCGCCGCGGTCGTGGCGAGCCACCCCTTCCCTCCGGCCGCCTCGAGGACCGCGATCCCCTCCCGCAGCGGACCCTCGGCCTCGGCGGGATCCCCCGCGATCAGCTCGACCCACCCGATGTACATGTGGAACCGGAACAGGATGCCGAGCTCCCGGTAGAGCTCGAGCGAGCGTCTCCAGGACCGGCGCGCCTCTTCGATCCGCCCGCTCATCGCCTGCAAAAGGGACAGGTTCCACAGCATCCTGCCCTCGGTCACCTTCGAGCCACCCGATCGTTCGAGCAGGAGCGGCAACCGGGCGATCGCCTCCTCGGCCGGGATCGGCCCTTGGGCGATCACGTTGGTCAGGAAACCGAGCCGGAACACCTCGCCGCGCCGGTCCCCCGCGGCTCGCGCGTGATGCACGGCCCGCTCGAGCGCTCGCTCAGCCTCCGTCGAGCGACCCAACCAGTACAAGAGGAGGCCGATGTTCTCCCACACCTCTCCGAGCGCCCGGTGCTCGCCCGCCTCCTCCAGGTCGGGGAGCATCGAGCGGAGCTCTCCGAGGAGGGTCTCGAACGGTGACGTCGCCAGGTGAATGCTGAGCGCCATCTTCCGGATCGCCACGAGGGATTCCACCCGCCGGTCACCCGCGGCCCGCGCCAAGGTGGCGGCCTCCTCCAGCCGCACGGCTTCGTCCTCGTAGCGACCCGAGAGCTCGAGCGCCAGGCAGAGATCGACCAGCAGTCTGGGACGGGCCGGGGCGTCTGGGGAGACGAGTGCGAGCGCCCGCGACAGGAGGTTGAGGGCGGCCGGCACGTCGCTTCGATCGAGCGCAGCCCGGCCAGACTTCGCGAGCAGCGAGCTCGCCTTCTCCCCGACTGTGCGGGATCGGTCACCGGCCGGGCCCAGCTCGATGACGTATCGATGGGCCTGCTCGAGGTGATACCCGACGATCTCCTCGTACTCCGCAACCCGATCTCCGGCGACGCGCTCCAGCCACGAGGCGAAGCGCTCGTGCATGTCGGCTCGGTTCCGCTTCGGCATCGACTCGTAGGCCGCATCGCGCACGAGGAGATGGCTGAAGCGGAACGCGTCCTGACCCGCGAACGGCGAGGCTTCGGGACGGATCAACTCCTTGCGTTGCAGCGTTTGGAGGTTCATCCCGACGGCCGGGCGGGCGTCCTCCGGTGAGAGCTCCGCGACCGCTCCCCAGTAGAAGACCTGGCCCACGACCGCGGCGCGCTGGATCACCGCTCGTTCCTCGTCCTGCAGGCGATCCAATCGGGCCGTGATCAGGGCCTGGATCGTCCCCGGGGCCGAGAGCCGGGACAGGTCGGCGGTGGCAACCCACGCACCATCGTCGCGTCGAAGCACCCCGTCGTCGATCAACTTGCGCAGCATCTCCTCGACGAAGAGTGGGTTGCCCTCGGCCGCTTCGACGATGCGATCGCGGATCCGGGAAGGAAGACGGGCGGAGCCGATCAGGTTCTGGATCAGGTCTTCGCTCGTGACGGGATCGAGCGGCGAAAGCGTGATGACCGTCCCCGCTCGGTCCCACTCCGGTCGGGTCTCCCGAAGCTCCGGCCGCGCCATGCAGAGCACGAGAACCGGGTGTTCCCGGCTGAAGCCCGCCACGTACTCGAGGAGATCCAGGAGCGTCGGCTCCGCCCAGTGGATGTCGTCGAACACGGCCACGACCGGCCGATCGGCGGCGAGGGCCTCCAGCAGCCGGCGGGTGGCCCAGAACGTCTCCTGGATGGCTCCCGTCGCGTCGCTCAACCCGATCGCCGCCCCCACCCGGTCCCGGACCAGCGCGGCATCGTCGTTGCCGTTCAGGAGGCCTGCGATCTTGGCGAGCGCGTGCGCTGGCGGATCGGCCTCGTCGATCCCTGCCGCCCGCCTCACCATCTCGCCCAGCGCCCAGAACGTGATCCCCTCGCCGTACGGAAGGCATCGCCCCTCCAGCACGTTGGCCCGGCCGGCGAGCTGCGACAGCACCTCCATGGTCAGGCGGGACTTCCCCACACCGGCCTCGCCCACGATCGTGACGAGCTCGCATGAGCGGCCCCCCTCCACGCGGTCGAACGCGTCCAGCACCTGCCGGAGCTCGCCCTCTCGCCCCACCAACGGCGAGTCCAGTCGGCGGGCGAGAGCCGGAGCGCCCGCCAGCACGTCGAGCAACCGGAACGCCGGGACCGGCTCAGCCTTGCCCTTGAGCTGCAGCGGCTCGGTGGCCTCCACCTGGACCGCGTCGTGGACCAACGACAGCGTGCCGGCACCGATCAGGATCTCGCCGGGCTGAGCCGCTTGCTCCAATCGGGCCGCGACGTTGACCGTGTCACCCGAGACGAAGGACTGGCCGGAGGATGGATCCCCTGCCACCACCTCACCGCTGTTGACGCCGGTGCGGATCTCCAGCCGAACGCCTGATCCTCGCTCCAGCTCGTCGTTCAGGGCGGCGAGGTTCTCTCTCATCTCGGTCGCAGCTCTTACGGCGCGGAGTGCGTCATCCTCGTGGGCGGTTGGGACGCCGAACACGGCCATAACGGCGTCGCCGATGAACTTCTCAACGGTTCCACCGTGGCGCAGCACCACCGTCCTGGCCAGGTCGAAGTACCGAGACATCACGTTGCGCAGGGACTCCGGGTCGAGTAGCTCTCCGAGTGAGGTCGAGCCTGTGACGTCCGAGAAGAGCACGGTCACGGTCTTGCGGACCTCATGGCCTTCGCTGGGGACGAGCGGCGAGGAACAGAAACCACAGAACTGGAACCCCTCCGGGTTGTCCCGGCCGCAAGCGGGACACGTTGCCATCCGGGGCGAGTATCCAAGAGCAGATCCAGACCAACAAGTCCCGGAATCGCCGCCATGTGGGAGCAGCCCGAACCCCAACGTGGAAGCCCTGGGACAGCCTCAGGTGCTTGGCATCTACGTGAAGGGGGCGTTAGTGACGGGGGTCTCAGTGGATGAGATCCGCGAAGTGCTGATCCACGCCACCGTCTAGTGTGGGACTCCAGCGGGGAGGCAGGCGTTCGTCGCGGCGCATGAGGCCTTGAAGGCTGAGGGTGCTCTGAACTGAGGCTCAGATCGGGAACCCCGGAGCACGGTCGTCAACGCAGATATCCAGCGAACCATGGACTCTCAGTCCGCGACTAGGTGCCATCCCTGAGCCGTGACTCGCACGGCCGAACCCGACGCAACGTGGTTCTTACAGTGTTCCCTTCGCCTCCGCTGCGTCTGACCTGCATAAGCGCTCGAGCGAAGGGAACAGCTGGATAAGGCGACGTGCGCTATGCGTCGGGCATCTTCTCGACGATCCGCCCCGTGTCGAGCCCGAAGTTATAGACATCGATCTCCGGCGGCTCCACACCGAGCGTCGTGAACGCTGTGCAGACCTGACTGCGATGGTCGGTGCCGTGGTGCAGGGCCTGCGCGAGCCTGAACCCGACGGGAGCCCACCGTTCGAACCGGTCGGTCTTGTCGACCTCGTGCACCATCGCGTCGGGGTCGAGCGACCGGGAGATGTACTCGGCCCATCCGGAGCCGTTGCGCTCCATGATGACGCGCGCCTCGGCGAGCGACACATGTTCTTCGTCGATGTCGAATGCGACGTTGCCGGTCAGGAAGAACAGCTCTTCCGCGTCGCTGAGGACGACGTGGCGAAGCGTTTCGAGCATCGGCCCCCGCGTGCCGAGGACGCTGGTCTCCAGCTCTTCGACGCTGAGCTCGAGACACGCATCGATCACTCGCGAGATTGCCCAAACGTGGTGTGCGAAGGCCGCTTCCAAGAACGAACTGTTCATGACGATCTCCTCTCACCGACCGCCGGACGTCGAACAGGGACGGTGTCCGGGGCCGCGTTGACAGGCAGCCGCACACGTGCGGCTGCTTCGGTCAGACCGGTCGTGACCTAGGCCGGCGGTGAGGAGATCTCAGTCATGTGCGTCGCCATCGCCATCGGACGCTAGCTCGAGGGGCGGACGCAGTCAAAGGCGGTCGAGGGGCCGGCTGGTTCTCACCCCGTCGCTACGCCAGCGAGCCCAGTCCCCGGCGCGTCGCGGCCGACAAGGCGAGCTGGCGGAAGGACCGCTCTCTGATGCCGGTATCGCTGTGCTGGCACCATCAGACAGTCAGCCCCCAGTCCCGGGGTGCTCACCCACACACTGTGACCTGCTGCGTTCGGGTTCTTACAGTGTCCTCTTCGCCTCCGCGAACGCGGTCCCCAGCGCGATCCAACCCCCTCGCGCGAGCGCTAACCCGGAGGCGGAGCCGATCCCTCACCCGCGAGGATCCCCTCGAGTGCGGTCGCCAGATGCTCCAGCTCCGTGCGGCTCATGTGATCCAGGAAGTGCTCCCGCAAGCCGACCACGTGAACGTTCGCGGCTTTGCGCAGGAGCATCCGGCCTTGGGAGGTGAGGGTCGCGAGGGAGCCGCGCTTGTCGCCCTCGAAGACGCACCGCTCGACCAGGCCCCTGCGCTCGAGCTGATCGACCACGCGGGTCACCCCGCTGGGCGAGAGAACAACGCGCGACGCAAGATCTGACATGCGCAGGCCGCGCCTCCCGGCTCGTGCCAGCCACGTGAGGATCTCGAACTGGTTGAGGCTCAGGCCCACGGCCTCGGCCAGTTCCTGATCCAACCTCGGGACGACCGTGGCATGGGCATAGACGAACGCCTGCCAGGCACGGAACTGGAGCTCGTCGAGCTGCTCACGCTGATCCTTGGCCATCGCCTCGAGTGTACCGGGGAATATTTGCTTGCGGAAGCAAAGTTCTACGCCTCCGAGGGACGGTTGGACGTACGGCTCTCAGCTCGCAAGGGGCTACCGGAAGGAGGAGGAGCATGAGTCAACACGTTGAGGAAACGGAGCGTGACGCGGTCCTCGTGGAGGACGCCGCGCTGATCCGCATGATGGGCATGCCGGTCTTGGAGGCAGTGCCCTCCCCTGGAGCTCCATACGAACGGACCGACCCGTTCATCCTCGTGCACGAAGGCCGGTTCCGCCTCTCCGAGATGTCGGGCAAGGACACCAAGCATCCGCACCGAGGGTTCGACAACCTCTGGTACGTGCTGCAGGGTTCGGCCAGCACCGGTCACACCACGGGGGCAGGCGGATCCATCGAGCGGGCTCGTCTGTCCGAGGGGTCGCTCCTCGCACTTCGGACGGGACGAGGTGCGTGGCACGCCGAGTCGGTGGGAGCCGATGAGGTCGAGGAGGGTCACGGCGACACGGAGTTCCGCAGCGTGCTGTTCTGGGTGAACCTCGCCCGGAAAGACAAGGACGTCGAACCGAGCGCGCAGGTCGTGCAGCCGGATCAGATCCCTGTTCGCAACGAGGGGGACGCGATCGTTCGAACGTTGGTCGGAGAAGGCTCCCCCGTGGAGCTGGGGACGCCGGCCCTGATCCTCGACATCGAGCTGCCCGACGGCGGGACGGTCACGACACCGGTGCCGTCCGGGTTCCAGGGCTTCGCGTACGTCTTGGAGGGCGACGCAGCGTTCGGTTCGAACCGGCTCCGCGCGAAGCCTGCCCAGCTGGTCCTCCTGGGTTCGGGAGAGGGGTTCACTGTCACCGAAGCTGCTCCTGGAACCCGGTACATGCTCATGACGGGGCAACCGTATGGCGAGGTGCCCCTGTTCAACGGGCCGTTCGTCGATTAGCCGCGGACCCGATCTCGGACGGCGGGTCCGCCGGAACGAGATGAGGCTCCTCCTCGATGTGAGGAGGAGCCTCTTGCGCGTCACGCAGGCCTTTGCCGAGGACCCGCTTAACCGCCGGAAGTCTCGAGGAGCCGCTACAAGTTGGCCAGGAAGCCTTCGTTGCTCTTGGCGATCATCCGCTTGATGACCGGAGTCATCACCCGCACGATGCCGGGCGGCTCCAACTCGACTCGACTCGACGCGACGCGTGACACGGGTCCCGCTCCCGTCAGGCTCGCAGATGTTGGTAACCGTCGGAGCCATCTTGCCCATCCGGCCCTGGAACTCGATCAACCTGCCCGGCTCGTATCGAGAGACGGTCATCGTTCCTTCGGACACACCCATAGATGGCTGGACCTTGACGTCGAACACGGTGCCCGCCCCGACGACAGCGGTCGAGGAACGCATCTCCGAGACGTCGGTGTGCCACGAGGATCGTCCCGCAGGTCCGCGATGTAGGCGAATACTTCCGCGGGCGGATGCGGATCGAACCTCCTTTTCGACCTTCATCCCGCCCCTCGAGCACCAAGCGCTTTGCCGGTGCAGTGTGCGTCCCCGCAGTGGCCCGTTGGAAGGCTCGTGATCTGCGGAGTGGCGGTCTCGCGGACAATCCAACCGCGATTCGACCCCGGTGCGGTCGGCTGCCATGCTCGGCCGATGAGCGAGCGGTTGCGCGTCTTCCGCGCGGTCATGACCGACCCGAACCTGCGCCGTATCGAGCTCGCGTACCTCGGGTTCAACATGACCGAGTTCGCGACATGGATCGCGATCCTCGTCTACGCGTTCGAACGCGGGGGGGCGACGGAGGCAGGCGTGGTGGCCGTGATACTGCTCATCCCCTCGGCGATCGTCGCTCCATTCGCCGCCTACGCTGGCGACCGTTTCCGACGCGACCGCGTCCTTCTGATCGACTACCTAGTGCAAGGCGTCGCGATGGGTGCGACGGCGGTGACGTTGTTCTTGGACGCGGCTCCGTGGGTCGTGTTCGCCGCGGCGACCATCGCCTCGATCAGTATCACCTTCACACGACCAGCTCAGAACTCGCTGGTCCCTGCGCTCACGGAGACCCCGGATGACCTCACCGCGACGAACGTCGTGACGGGCGTCGTCGAGGGTACGGGGAAGATGCTCGGGCCGCTGGCCGCCGGCGTGCTCCTCGGCCTGTCGGGGCCTGATGCGGTCTTCGCAGTCTTCGCGGGCGTAACCCTCCTCGGTGCGATGTTCGTGTCGCGGGTCCGGGCCGACCCGTCGGCGGTCACGCCTCCGGGCCGGGTGGAGGCGAGCGATGTCTGGCGCGAGACCGTGGCAGGGTTCACGACGCTTGGCCGGGAGCGGGAGCCCCGTCTGATCGTCCTCCTGCTTGCCTCCAGCGACATCGTCGTCGGGGCCCTCGACGTCCTGTTCGTCGCCACGGCGATCGACCTCCTCGGTATCGGCCGAAGCGGAGCCGGCTATCTGAGCGCATCGTTCGGCGCCGGTGCCGTCATCGGTGCCGCCGCGACCGTGGTGCTCGTCGGGCGCAGGCGGCTCACCCCACCGTTAGCCGCCGGAGCGGTGGTCTTCGGGGTGCCCATCGGGCTGGTGGCGGTTACGCCCTCAGCCGTGAGCGCCCCGATCCTGTTCGCGATCGCCGGAGGAGGGCGCACGCTCGGAGACGTCGCGGGTCGCACCCTGCTCCAACGCATCGCGCCGAATGAGGTGCTGTCGCGCGTATTCGGGGTGCTCGAGGGACTCAGCATGCTCGCCCTTGCAGTCGGATCCATCGGCGCCGCCGTCCTCATCCAGGTGTTCGGCGTTCAAACCGCGCTCGTGGTGATCGGTGCGTTCCTGCCGATCGTGATCCTGGTCTCGTCGAGTCACCTGCTTTCGATCGACCGGCGAGCCGTCGCGCCGGACGCGGAGACACTTGCCCTCGTTCGGAGCATCCCCTTCTTCGCGCCGCTCCCGGCGCCGGCGCTGGAAGGGGTGATGGCCAATATGCTCCCCATGCAGGTCGGGTCGGGGGAGGTCCTGATCCGGGAAGGAGACGTCGGCGACCGGTTCTACGTGATCGTCGAGGGCGAGGTCGAGGTGACCAGCGGCGGCAGGCACCTGAGGAACCTGGGACCGGGGGCGTACGTCGGGGAGATCGCGCTCCTGCGCGACGTGCCGAGGACCGCGACGGTTATCGCCAGGACCCCGCTCCGTCTGCTGGCACTCCAACGAGAACCGTTCCTGCTCGCCGTCACGGGGCACCCGCAGAGCATCCAGGCTGCGCAGGCCGTCGCCGACGCGCGGATGCGCTAGCTCCCCGAGCTCGCCGACTCGCCAGGTTCCCCGCTCAGATCATCCTCAGGCCGACGACCCTTCGCCCCAGAACCGTTTGAGTGCGGCCGAGCTCAGCCGAGGCTTCGCTCCGACGCCGATCCGGGGACCCGCCAGCTCGAGAGCCATCAGGGCGGCGCCCACGACGGGCGGGATCTCGAGCAACTCTAGATGGGCGCCCGGCGCGGCTCGGCGCGCCTCCAGCTCGAGCTGGTCGAGCAGGTAGCGGTTCGGCGTCCGGAAGAGGTTCCCCGAGCACACGACGTCGAACTCGAGGTCGCGCATGCCGAGGCGGGTCGCGACGAGACCGGCGGCCTCGCCGAGCGCCAGCCCGATCCGCTCCAGGATCGACCGCGCGACCAGGTCGCCGCGTTCCGTCGCTTCGAGGACGAGCGGCGTGAGGATCTGCACCTCGGGCGAGCGGATCCGCGGATCCTCGCGGCAAAGCCGCTCGAGCATCGCGGCGACCGACTCCGCGCCGAGGTGCTCGCACAGGATCTCGGACAGGGCGGTGGAAGGGCCACGTCCCGTGTATTGGTCGGCCACCGCGCGCACGGCGAGCTCCGACACGTCGAACTCATCGCCGAAGTCACCGAAGATCGCGCCCTCGCCCAGCGTGCGGAACTCCTCACCGGCCGGGTTCCGACCGGCGGCGACGGTCCCGGTGCCGGCGACGACGACGACACCCCACGGCTGGACGGTTCCAGCGCGGAGCGCCACGAAGGCGTCGTTCAGGATCCGGCACGGCCCGCCGAGCCCGAGCGGGCGGATCGCTCCGAGCAGCCGATCCACGTCCGAAGGCCAATCCACGCCGGCGAGACCGAACACCGAAGCGTCGATCGCTTCGCGCGGGATGTCCGCGTCCGCGAGCGCGCCGTCGGCCGCTTCGGTGATCGCGTCACGCGCAACGTCGACGCCGGCCATCTCCCAGTTCGAGGGTCCTGCCGCCGCGGCACCGAGGAGAGCCCCGAACGCGTCGACGACGACGGCGTAGGTCTTCCGTCCGCCCCCGTCGACCCCCAGGACGTTGGTCACGCGTCATGACCCGCCGACGCGTATGCGCGCTCCACGACCTCAATCACGACGCGGCCGTCCTCCCCCGAAGGCCGGGGACCCCTCGCCTGTTCGATCGCGCTCAGGAACTCGTGTATCTGGGCCGTGTACATGGGCTGGGAAGTGTGATCGTAATCCTCGCTCGGCTCCTCACGAGGGAAGATGCGCGCGTATCCCTTCGTGCCGTAGACCTCCGTGTCGGCCTCCATCCCCTCCTTGTGGGGATGCCACCAACCCGATTCGACGACGCTGTTCGTCCGGTTGAACCAGCCGATCAGCACGATGCCGTCGTCGTCGACGGTGTACGTGCCGTACCGCGTGCCGACGGCGGCGCAGACCCGCTCGGGCGTCGGGTCGCCCAGGACGAACCGCGCCGTGTCGATCGCGTGCACACCCATGTCCACGAGTGCGCCTCCGCCGGCAAGCTCGGGGTCGACGAACCAACCCTTCGGGCCCCAGCCCGCGTGGACGCCGTATCCACGGGTCTTGACGACCTCGCCGAGCTCGCCGGAGGCGATCCGATCCCGCATCGCGATCACCTCAGGGTGGAACCGCCAACAGTGGGCGATCATCAGAGAGGCGCCCCCGCGACGGGAAGCGTCGATCATCACGTCGCACTCCGCGACGGACACCGCCATCGGCTTCTCGACCAGCACGTGCTTGCCAGCTCCGAGGAAGGCGATCGACTGCTCGGCGTGGAGCGCGTTGGGCGTGGCGACGATGACCGCCTGGATCGCGTCCCCCTCCGTGAGGGCTCGCCAATCCGTGGTCACGCGCGGGATCGCGTACCGCTCCGCGAGCGTTCGTGCGCTCTCCTCGCGATGGTTCGCTACCGCGACGAGCTCTGCCCCGGGATACGCCAGCACCCCGCGCGCATGGAAATCCTGGATCCAGCCGGACCCGATCAGCGCCACCCGCACGGGGCTCAGCCTTTCACACCAGTCAGCGTGATGCCCTCGATGAACGCCTTCTGCGCGATCAGGAACAAGATGATCACCGGGAGCATGAACACCACGGAGGCGGCCATCTGCTGGTTCCACAGGACCCCACGATGGATCGTGGTGAATTGCTGCAGTCCGACCGACAGGGTCCAGATCTTGTCGTTGTTGAGCGAGTAGATCAGGGGACCGAAGAAGTCGTTCCAGCAGTAGAGGAACTGGAACAGGCCCACGGCGGCGATCGCCGGCTTCGCGACCTTGACGACGACGTGCCACATGATCTGGAACTCGTTGGCGCCGTCAACGCGCGCGGCGTCTACCAGCTCGCTCGGGATCGTTAGGAAGAACTGCCGCAGCAGGAAGATGGAGAACGCGTCGCCGAGGAACGCGGGCACGATGAGGGGTTTGAGGGAACCGATCCACCCGAAATGTTTGAAGAGGAGGAACAGCGGCACGATCGTGACCTGGCTGGGCAACATCATCGTCGAGATCACCAAGAGGAAGACCGCGCGCTGTCCGCGCCACTTGATGACCGACAGCGCGTACGCGACCGGCACCGAGGAGAGAACGACGCCGAACGTGGCCAGGCCCGCGTAGACGAGCGTGTTCCACCCGTAGCGGAGGATCGGCTCCTCGCTGAAGATGTCGGTGTAGTTCCGCCACCGGAACGGATGCGGGATCAGATCGTGCGGGTTCAGTGCCTGCTGTTGCGTCATGAGCGAAGTCGTCACGACGAAGAAGAGCGGCAGGACGAAAGCCGCCGTGAGAGCGATCGCCACCGCGTGGTTGGCGACCGTGGTCAGGAACGCCCTGCGACGCGCCTCCGCGGTGCGCCGCCGCGTCCGGGGCGCCACGGTCGCGATGGCGGCGCCACTCACCGGAATCCACCCTGGTAGAAGACCCACCGGTTGGACGACCGGATCAGGATGAGCGTGCACGCCATGACGATCACGAAGAGCATCCAGGCCATCGCGGACGCGTAGCCGAGGTGGAAGCTTTCGAACCCCTGCTGGTAGAGCCAGATCGTGTAGAAGAGCGTCGAGCCCTGCGGTGACCCCAGGGCGCTGCTCGAGCCGCCGGCCGCGCTACCAACGCTCGCGCCCACCACGTAGGCCTCGGTGAAGTACTGGAACCCGTAGATCACCCCGATCACCGCCGTGAAGAAGATCACGGGGCTGATCATGGGCAGGGTGATGCGCCGGAACTTCTGCCACGCATTCGCGCCCTCGATGTCGGCCGCCTCGTACAGATGCACGGGCACGTTGAGCAACGCCGCCAGGAAGATGATCATCGTGCTCCCGACGCCCCAGAGACCGATCACGACGAGACCCGGCTTCGACCACTGGGCGCTGACGAACCACAGGGGCTGAGGGAGGTGGAAGAACCCGAGGATGTGATCGATGGGACCACCGGCGTTCAGGAGGAAGAGGAAGGCGACCGCCGCCGCGACTGCGGGCACCATGGTCGGCAGGAAGAAGGCGGTTCGGTAGAACGCACGCCCTCGACGCGGCTTCGTCAGGACGTATGCCGAGCCGACCCCCAGCACGATCGCGAGCGGGACGCTCACGAGGACCATCCAGATCGTGTTGCGGAGCGACAGCCAGAAGAGCGGATCCTTCGTGAACATGAATTGGTAGTTCGATAGCCCGGTCCACCGAGGGCCCGCCTTGCTGCCGTCGTACTTCGTGAAGGAGTAATAGAGGCTCGCGAGCATCGGGTACACGTAGAGCACCAGGAACCCAACGATCCACGGCGACATGAACGCCGCGACCGTGAGGTACCTCCGGCGTGTACGGCGCCGGCGTGCCGGCGTCGCACCCGCCGCCCGTGCAGCGATGGCGTCGGTCTTCGTGCTCACCCCAACTGGAGCTGGTTGTCGATCTGGGTCGCCAGGTCCTGCAGACCGCCCTGCAGATCGGTGACGCCGCCCGATTCCCATTTGTCGATGAACGAATCCCACAGGCTGGAGTCCGTGTCGCCGATCGGCGTCAGCGGCTTGAATCCGGATTGCGCGTTCCCGAAGATCTGGAGGAAGACCTTGAAGTGCTCGTCGTTGTTGAGCCCTGGGTCCTTCAGCGACTCGAACGTGGTCGGGACGTTCTTCAGGATCGTCGCGAGCTTGACCTCGGCACCCGTATCGAGCGCGAGGTACTTCAGCAACAACCACGCCGCGTCCGGGTTCTTCGCGTTCGACGGGATCCCGACCACGTCTCCGCCGATCTGCCCGGCGCCGTAGAGGTCGGGAGTGTCGTCCGCGACCGGGAAGGGCGCGGTCCCGTAGTTCACGTTGGACCCGTCATCGGCGATGAACGCGTTGCGCCATTCACCGTCCATCATCATGGCCACCTGCTCGGTTTCGAAGCCATGGGAACTCGACCACTCGGAGTCGGGACCGCCGAGCTTGGAGAAGAACTCTTGCAGCTTGTGGTAGCCATCGGAACCGTAGACATCGGCGATGAAGCTCTTCTGCCATTGCAGGAGGTTGGCCCAGCTCGGGTCCGACGCGAACGCGGAGTTGCCGTTCTGGTCGTACCAGATGCCGCCGCTGTAGTCGCCGTTGTAGAGCTGCGTGCTCTCGTAGAAGGACTGCAAAGGGACGTATCCGGCCACCTTGATCGAGCCGTCGGGGTTGAGCACCGTGAGCTTCTTCGCGTCGGCCTCGAGCTGCGACAGCGTCTTCGGGACGTCCGCGATGCCGACCTTCGCGAACATGTCCTTGTTGTAGTACAGGCCGTACGCGTCCGAGAGCACCGGCAGCGAACACTGGTTCCCGTTGTAGCTGGTGTATCGGAGCGCGGCGTCGGGGACGACCGCCGCGAGATCGATGTTGTCGTTCGCGAGGTAGGTAGCGAGGTTCGTATAAGTGTTGCTCGAACAGAACCTCGCGACGTTGTCGGGACCCGAGGTGATGGCCATGTCCGGGGCGGTATCGGAGTTGACCGCGCGGAAGATGTCCTGGTCGGACTTGCCGCCGGTGTGCTGGATCGAGATCCAAGGATATTTCTGGTGGAAGTCCTGGAGCACTTCGCAGTACTTCTTGAACTCGCCGCCGCTGTAGAAGCTCCAGAGCTGGATCGTCACCGGCTGCTCGCCGCTCGGGCCGGCGCTCGCGCCGCCCGAGTCGGCCTCCAGCCCTTTGGTGGTGCACGCCGCGGGCGTCAGGGATCGCGCCGCCGAGGGCTGGAGCCCGCCGCTGCTCTCCCCCGACGAACACGCCGTGGCAACGAGCGCCGCGACCGATACGACCAACAACCACCGTCTCATGTCCTTCCTCCTCGCGTGTGCCCTTCGTCCGACCGACTCATACCGCAACCCTTCGACCCGCGTCCACGCGGGAGAACAGACGATCCTGCGCCGCCTCGAGCGCCAGCGACACCGCGCCCATCAGCTCGGCCTCCTCGCCCAGCGACGAGACCTCGATCCGGGGCCGGAACGGCGACAGCGCACGCAGCTCCCGCTCCAGCGGCTCACGGAGCAGATCCGCGTTGCGACCGATCCCGCCGCCAAGGATCACGAGAGCGGGGTCGAGCACCGGAACGATCGCGGCGATCCCGAGGGCGATCCCTTCGGCGACCAACGCGACCGCACGCCGAGCCTTCGAGTCGCCGTTGCGGGCGGCCTCGAACACCTCGGCCGCCGTCGTCGCCCCGCGGAGGCCCGCGCGCTTCGCCGCCGACATGACCCCGTCCGCGCCGATCGCCGTTTCCAGGGCGCCGCGCCGACGGTTGGCCTTGTCGTGAGGATCTGCCGTCGCGAGCGGCAGGTACGCCACCTCACCGGCCGCGCCGTTCGCTCCCTTGTACAGCTCCCCGCGCATGACGATCCCGAGACCCACACCCGTTCCTACGTGGAAGTACACGAAATCGTCGACGTCGCGCCCCAGCCCGCGCCAGCGCTCACCGAGCGCAGCGAGGTTCACGTCGTTCTCGAAGACGACCGAGGTGGCGAGCTCTCGCCGGATCTCGTCCAGAACTCCTTCGCGTGTCCAGCCGGGAAGGTTGTGGGCGAGCAAGGGATGTCCCGCCGAACCGAACACGCCGGGGCTCCCGACGGCCGCCACCGTGACGCGACGCCACCCGATGCCCGCGGACTCGGCTGCGGCGCGAGCGACGGAGCCGATCGTGGTGATCAGTGTCCGTGCGCTTCGGGCACGCGCAGCCTGGCGCCGTTGGGCGACGATCTTCCCGGTGAGGTCGGCCACGGCAGCCCGGACGTACTCCCGACCCACGTCGATCCCGACCACCCAGCCCGCGGCGGGGTTCAACTCGTAGAGCAGCGCGGTCGGGCCCTTGCCGCCGGACGTCCGCCCCGCCTCCCGGACCAGCCGCGCCCGTTCGAGCGTCGAGAGCGCCTGGGAGACCGTCGGTTTCGAAAGGCCGGTCTCCCGGGCGATCTGCGCACGGGAGACGGGGCCGGACCGCCGGATCCGCTCGAGCACCGTGCGTTCGTTGATGGCCCGGAGCAGGCTCGGCGTCCCCGTCGCGTACGTCTGGGTCGCGCCCGTGATGTCGGCTCCCTCGGTGAGACGGTCCGATCAGTCAGGAAACTTTCCTAACGAACCGAGGGGATGCTAGCCTCGCGTCGCGGGGGCGGTCAAGGCTCCCGCGAGCAGATCGATCGACCCGAAGGAGCCGGACCGATGCCAGAGCTCGCGATAGTCGGCGGCGCCCCCGTCCGCCAGGAGCCGTACCCGGAGTGGCCACAGGGCGACGACGAGGACGTCGCCGCCGTGGAGGAAGTGGTCCGGAGTGGCCGATGGGGCGGGTTCCCCGAACCCGGCCCGAAAGCCGCGGCGTTCGAGGAAGCATTCGCCGCGTACCAAGGCGCTCGGTACGGCGTGCTGATGTCGAACGGGACCGTGACGATGGAGGTGGCCCTCAAGGCGCTCGGGATCGGCTGGGGAGACGAGGTGATCATCCCCGCGCTCACGTTCGCCGCCACGGTGTACGCGCCGATCGCGGCGGGTGCGCTTCCCGTGATCGTCGATGTGACTCCGGACACCTGGACGATCGACCCGGCGCTCGTGGAGACAGCGATCACCCCTCGGACCCGCGCGATCATGCCCGTGCATCTGGGGCACCAGATGGCGGACATGGATCGGCTGATGGAGATCGCTCGGAGC
>JALYLP010000610.1 GCA_030774195.1 Actinomycetota bacterium
TCCCTGGCGTGATGGGGCACTGATCGACGCGGCGCTACGGAGCTAGGCCGCCGTCGATCTCCGTCGCCGGCTCAACCGGTCCGGAGGGGAACTGGAACGGTCGCATGGTCGATCCGTCCAAGGGACATGCGCAGATCGGACAGCGGGGCGGTTCTTCGTAGACGAGGACGGTCCGCTCGCAGTACGGGCAGGCGCCCATGCGCATCGCAGGTGGTTCCGTCGTCTCGTTCGCCATGGTGTGCTGCGCCGCGTCCGGGGGGAGCGGTCCCTCAAGCCATCGGCAGCCCCGGGCGGGCTCTTGACACCGTTCGCGGGTTCCGCGACTTCCGGACCCTCGGGCGGCCTTGGGCTCGGGCCATCTGCGCGGCGTCGGGGGGCCGTCGGGCATCCCCCGGACGCAGCGAAGCCCTCCCATCAGGAAGGGCTTCGGCTTCGGCGGATCTCAGGCGGCGCGTTTCTTCGACTTCCGCTTTCCCCGCGGGATATAGGCGTGCACGGGTTCGTGCTGCCAGCAGTACTGCCACTTGTTGTATCTCGACAGCTTCGTGCCGCAGCCCGGGGCCGCGCACACGCGGCCCTCGGAGTACGTCCTGTTCGGTCGAGGCAGCGTGCGAACCGCCGCCCCCCGGAACCTGTCGTCCTGCATGCGGTCACATCCTTCCCAGGGGCCCGTTCTGACGGGCATCGGGTCGGGCCCCCTCGTACCGTGTACGAACAGCTCCGGACGCCGGTTCATTCCGCCACCGCCCGGGTGGGCCATCCGCCGTTCATGGAACGGTACGGAGCGATGGTGACATCGGCTGGTGACCTCCGATGGACGGTTGGATGTCCGCACGATGGCCGGAGATGGGCGGCGGCTAGTCCCCGCCTCCCCCGAACCGGGGCTGGCGCTTCTCGAGGAACGCCTGCATGCCTTCGCGCTGGTCCTCGGTCCCGAACAGATCCAGGAACAGCTCACGTTCCACGCGGATCCCGGCGGCACCCGGTCTCTCGGTCGCCGCTCGGATCGCTTGCTTCGCCGCCGCGAGCGCGTGGCGAGGGCCCCTCGCGAACGACCGCGCATCCCTGACCGCCTCCTCGAAGACCGCTCCCGCTGGGTGGATCACCTCCGCGAGACCCAGCCGGAGCGCGGTGGCGGCGTCGACCTGCATCCCCGTGTACACGAGATGACGCGTCGCCCCGGGTCCGACGAGCAGCGTCATCCGCTGCGTCCCGCCGGCGCCCGGGATCACTCCGAGCGCGATCTCGGGCTGCCCGACCCTGGCGTCGTCCGCCAGGTAGCGCAGGTCGCACCCGAGCGCCAGCTCCAAGCCCCCGCCGAGCGCATAGCCGGTGATCGCGGCGATCGAGATCTTTCCGATGCGTTCCAGCAGATCGCAGGCATCGCCGAGGGCATCGACGCTCGGGCGCACCTCATCCTTGCTTCGCCCGGCCATCGCTTTGATGTCGGCCCCCGCCGCGAAGAGTTTCGGGCCGCCCCACACGACGAGGGCGCCGACGTCGGATCGCCCCTCGGCTTCGCGGATCGTCTCCTCCAGCTCGATACCGACCTGGAGATCGATCGCGTTCGCGGGCGGTCGGTCGATACGGACCACCCCGACGCCGTCATCCACCTCGAGACGAACGAACTCGCCCATGGCGGCGCAGCCTACCCCGTGTCGATCGCGGCGGCCGCCTCGAGGGTTGCCCGGAGCCCCTCGACGAGCGGCGTGCGGGAGACCCCGAACGCCCGGGCGGCGTCGGGCGCATCGGCCCGAGATGGCAGGCCGAAGAACGACGCGGTGACGGCGTCGAACGGGACCCCGAGGAGCCGCGTCAAGGTCTCCGCGGCGGCCTGCCCGGAGGCGTGGGTCGGCGTTGTTCCGTCTCCCCGGAGCATCCGCGCGAAGCCGTCGGCGGTCACGACGTCGGGACCTTCCAGGCCCCACGTCCCGGCGAGCTCGGCCTCGGCGTCGTCGATCGCGGCGATCACCGCGGCGACGTCCTCGGCGAAGATCGGAGCCAGGTCGTTGTCGCCGGGGCCGACCACGAACGGCGGTTCGGAAAGCGCGCCCTCGACCGCTGAGGTGAACCACAGGCCTCCGAGGCCGTAGGTATGTGTCGAGCGCACGATGGCGTGCTGCATTCCGGACGCCCGAACCGCCTCTTCCGCGAGACCCTTCGCTCGCAGGAACGGGTGCGTCGTCTCCGGATCGGCTCCCGGCACCGAGAGCAGCACGAACCGCTCGGTCCCCGCGTGCTTCGCCGCGTCCAAGGCGCGGAGGACGCTGCCGTGGTTCGCGTGGAACAGTTCGTCCGGATCCGGCTGGGCGACGCCGCCGATCAGGTGGACGACCGTGTGGCAGCGAGGGAGGATCTCCGAGAGCGCGTCCGGGGTGTCGATGTCACGCACGGCCACCTTCGCCCCGAGCTGCCGCAGGTACGGAGCATCGGACGCTCGTCGGACCGTGGCCCGAACCTCGTCGCGCGCGAGCAGCGCCTTCACCGTCGCTCGCCCGATCACGCCGGACGCGCCCGTCACCATCACGGTCATGTGCGAAGGCTATCGCCCGAGGTCGCGAGCCCCCCGGGCGGCGCGGCACCTGCAACCCGTGGCGTTGCACCTGCAACGAGCTGCTACACTCGCCGATCGTGGAACCGGCGCCGAGCGACTTCGCTGAGGTCATGACGCTCCTGCGCGAGCACGGACTTCGGATGACCCCCCAGCGGCGGGCGATCGTCTCCGAGGTCATGCGTACGCAGGGGCACATCTCGCCGGCGCAGATGGCCCGCACGATCCAAAGTGAGATGCCGGGCGTCAACGCGTCGACGATCTACCGGACGCTGACCTTGCTCGAAGAGGTGGGCGTCCTCCAGCATTCACACCTCGAATCCGGCGCCGAGTACCACAAGCGGGACGAGGCACAGCACGTCCACCTGACGTGCAGCCGGTGCGGCCGGGACGACGCCCTCTCGCTCCGGGAAGCCGACAAGCTCGGTTCGCTGATCCATACCCATCACGGATTCGTGGCGGACCTGACCCACTTCGCGATCACCGGTCTCTGCGCCGACTGCGCGCAACCCTGAGCCGCCTCACCCGCCGAAGAGCGCCGGGAGCAGGCTCCCCTTCCCGAAGAGGAACAGCGTTCCGATCACAAGGCTGAAGAACCCGGTCAACACCGCGACCGTGACGTAGATCTTCCAGTTCTGGGACGCGCGGAGGAACCCGAACGAGGAACCGAGCGTGATCAGCGTGTTGGAGGTCAGCAGCCCCACGAGGAACGCGAGCAGGACCACCACGCCGGCCCCCTTGCCGCTCGCGCCCGCCGCGGCGAGGAAGATCAGGACCTGCGTGGGCGTCTCCGCACCCACCCCGTGGACCATGCCGACGACGAACGCCGTGCGTCTGCCGTAGTTCATGAACGCGTCAGGCTCCGGATGCTTGTGGTGATGGTGACCGGGGCGCCCGTGATGGCCGTGATGCCACTCCGAAACCGGAAGATCCTCGGCGACCGCGAGGGCGACGCCCTCATCCTCGGCGGCGTGGGTGTGGACGGGCTCCGCTCGGTGAGCGCGATCGACATCGCCTGTCTCGACACGTTCGGGCCGGATCCTGCGGTACGCGTTCCGAGCCCCGCTGAAGATGAGCATCCACCGGCTGCGCATCCGGAACTCCCGGCCGTGACGGATCAGCGACGTGAACACGAACACGCCGAGGACGACGAGCGTCGCCCCCACGATCCGCTGCATCACGTCATCGACCCCGGGGGGGAGCCGCTGCCCCACGACGATCGCGGCCACGCCGATGACGAACACGACCAGCGCGTGCCCGAGCGCATAGAGCGTGCCGAAGACGAGCGCCTGCGAACGGTCATCCTGCGAGCCGGTGATGTCGGTGATCGCGGCGATGTGGTCCCAGTCGATCCCGTGGCGGAAGCCGAAGAGGAACGCTGTGACGAGGAACCCGAGCCCGAAGACGTCAGCTGATGCGGTGAGCACGCCCCTCCCCCTGGTGGCGATCCGGGACCCATCGAACCACATCCATGCAGGCCACGGCAACTGCAACCTATTGCAAGACGGAGCCGGGTTCGTGTCAGAAGGCCGGGGTCTCGCGCCACGGACCGAAGACGGACTGAAGCCCTTCGGTGACCTCTCCCTCCGTGCACCGCGCCCGCGCGCAGTCGATGAGCGGCATCATGAGGTCGGCGTCGGGATGGCGGGCAGCGGCGATCAACGACGTGAGCGCGGCTCGGGAGGCCGCCGCATCGCGCTCCAGCCTGGTCCGCTCGATGGCACCCCGCTGGGCATGCTCGGTGGCCATCGGGATCTCCAGGACCTCGAGCGGCTCGTCGTCCGAGCCGGTGAACGCGTTGACGCCGACCTGGATCAGATCGCCCCGTTCGAACCGGCGTTGCTCCTGGAAGGCGGCCTCCGCGATCTCCTGGACGAACCAGCCGCCCTCGACGCCGTTGAGGACACCCTCGAGCATGGACCCGTCACCGAGATCAGCGATCTTCGCGAACAGCCCCTCGGCGAGCTCCTCGATCTGGTCCGTGAGCCACTCGACGTAGTACGACCCGCCCAGTGGGTCGACCACATCCGGCACCCCGGTCTCGTACGCGATCACCTGCTGTGTTCGGAGGGCGAGCGTCGCGGCCTGCTCGGTCGGGAGGCCGAGGACCTCATCGAGGGCGTTGGTATGCAGGGACTGCGTCCCACCCAACACCGCGGCGAGGGCTTCAACGGCCGTCCGGGCGACGTTGTTCATCGGTTGCTGGGCGGTGAGGGAGACGCCGGCCGTCTGGGCGTGGAACCGGAGGCGCTGCGCCGCGGGATCGGTCGCCCCGTAACGGTCGCGGAGCCAGCGCGCCCAGATGCGGCGGGCGGCCCGGAACTTCGCGATCTCTTCGAAGAAGTCGATGTGCGCATCGAAGAAGAAGCTCAGCTGGGGCGCGAACGCGTCGATCGGCAGACCTCGCTGCAATCCCAGTTCGACGTAGGCGAACCCATCGGCAAGCGTGAACGCCAGCTCCTGTGCCGCGGTCGAGCCCGCCTCCCGGATGTGGTAGCCGCTGACGCTGAGCGGGTGGTACTTCGGGACCCGTTCGACGCAGAACGCCATCAGGTCGGCGATCAACCGCAGGTGCGGCCGGGGCGGGAACAGCCACTCCTTCTGCGCCGTGTACTCCTTGAAGATGTCGGTCTGCAGGGTGCCTGCGAGCGACGACCACGCGACGCCCTGACGTTCCGCCGCCACCAGGTAGCAGGCGAACAGCCACGGCGCGGGGCCGTTGATCGTCATCGAGACCGTCACCTCGTCGAGGGGGATGCTGTCGAACAACGTCTCGATGTCGTCGACGGAGTCGGCGGCCACGCCGCACCTGCCGACCTCGCCTTCGGCGCGAGGGTCGTCGGAGTCGAACCCCATCAGCGTGGGCATGTCGAACGCGACGGACAGGCCGGTCTGACCCCGCTCGGTCAGGACCCGGAACCGCTCGTTCGTCTCACGTGGCGTCCCGTAGCCGGCGAATTGGCGCATCGTCCACAGCCGGCCTCGGTACATCGAGGGGTACACGCCCCGGGTGAACGGATAGGCGCCGGGGGCGCCGAGGTCGGCGACGGGGTCGAACCCCGCGAGGTCATCGTCGCGATAGACCGGCTGCAGGGGGATGCCGGAGCGCGTGGTGTGGCTCCGCTCCTGCACCGGCACGTCTCGTGTTCGCTGGCTCGTCTCGACCATCGTGTCGTCCGTGCGAGCGTACCCGCTAAGAGGACGTTCGTCGGGTGAGCGCCGCGGCGGCCCGGTACGGGTCGACGC
>JALYLP010000611.1 GCA_030774195.1 Actinomycetota bacterium
TTGCGATCACTTCGAGTCGAGCGTCTGGACCTCGTGAACCTGCGCCTTGTTGAGGCAGGACACGACACCGCCATACCGCTCGAGGAGCAGCTGCTTGCGCTCGAGGACATGCGCCGGGAGGGCAAGCTCGATCTGATCGGGCTCTCCAACGTCGATCAAGCGAGGGTGCGGCTTGCGCTCGAGCTAGTCGACGTGGCCGAGATCCAAAACGCCTACAGCATCATCGACCGTCGGGACGACGAGATGGTCGACTTTGCCCGCGAGCGCGAGATCGCGTTCGTGCCGTTTGCCCCTCTCGGCTCGGCGTTCAAGGGCGGGCCGGCCCGGCTGGCCGAAGACTCCGCGATCGTCCGGGTTGCTCACAAGCACGGGGCCATGCCGGCGCAAATCGCTCTCGCTTGGCTACTGGCACGCTATGACCGGATGATGCTGATTCCCGGCACGAGCTCGGTCGCGCACCTCGAGGAGAACATGGCTGCCTGAGCACTACAGACACCCAGGCCCTACCGGCGGGGGCTTGGGCCGTCGATCCGGTTCACTCGACGGTCGGTTTCCAAGTCCGATTTATGGCCGGCGTCTTCACCGGCAGCTTCGGTGTCTTCGATGTCGTCATCACGGACGGCGTGCTGAGAGGCTCCGCCAAGGTCGATTCGGTCCAGGTCAAAGATTCCAATCTTGAGCTTCCGCCCTACGACGAGGATGCCGACGTCGGCGAGGGGCCTGAAGCTGTCGTGCAGATCCGAACCGCAGTCCGAGGAGCGGATGCCGTTTTCTTCGCCAGCCCTGAGTACAACTCGTCGATCCCGGGCGTACTGAAGAACGCGGTCGACTGGCTTTCGCGTCCGTCGCTCGCGGAGAGCGCTCTGCGAGGGAAGCCGGTCGCGGTCGTCGGCGCGAGCACCAGTGTGTTCGGAGCGGTCTGGGCGCAGGCCGAGCTTCGAAAGGTGCTCGGGGCAAGCGGCGCCAGAGTGGTCGACGGCGAAGACGCGGTGGGTCGCGCAATGGATCGCTTCGGAAGGGACGGGGGCCTCAACGACGAGAGCCTCGAGGAACAGCTGCGCGAGGTCGTGGACGACCTCCTTGCAGAGGCGGAACGCAATGACCGAGGAACACTCGCTGCGTGACGCCGCGGCGGATTCGTGGAGGCGCGTGAAGCGCTCGGCCTGGAGCTGACCGAGCTGCGGCGGATTCGCCCGAGAAAGGAATCGCCTGGATCTGGTGATGGAGTCTCACCGGATCGTTCGTGAAGATCGGCTCGCCGGCCAAGAAAAAAACAGATACGGAGGCAGCCTTCATGACAAGCCAGTCCATCCGCGACCCGCTCGCCGATCACCTCATCACACCCGCGAACTCGGCGCTCGCCGTGATCGATTATCAGCCGAGTCAGATCGAGACTGTCCGATCGGTCGACCACGACCTCTTGCTCAAGAACGTCATCTCGACGGTGAAGGTCGCCAAGCTCTTCGGTGTACCAATCATCCACTCGACGATCAACGTCGCCAATGGCCAAGGGCCGACGCTGCCTGGACTCGCGGAGGAGCTCGCGGACAGTCCGCCGATCGATCGGACGCAGATCAACTCGTGGGAGGACGTGGAGTTTCTCGCGGCTGTCCGCGCGGCCGGCCGCCGGAAGCTGATCCTGTGCGCGCTCTGGACCGAGGTCTGTATGGCGTTCCCGGCGCTCTACGCGATCCGCGAGGGGTACGAGGTGTATCCCGTCGTCGACGCGATCGGTGGCACCTCGAGCGAGGCCCACCGCGCAGGCATCGAACGGACCGTTCAGGCGGGAGCCAAACCGATCAGCTGGGTGTCGCTCGCCTGCGAGCTGCAACGCGACTGGGCGCGCGTCGAGACAGTCCCGCAGATCGTGGAGATCGTCATCAACGAGCGCCTGATGCGGGACTGACATCGACAGCTGAACAAACGTCATCGATTCGAGGAGACGCCACGACATGGACAGCGACGAGAGCGCGTAATGCTGGCGGCGCTCATCAACGTGCCGGCTGGTATCGGCTACCCGCTCCTCTTTCTC
>JALYLP010000612.1 GCA_030774195.1 Actinomycetota bacterium
CCGGAACGAGAGCACGACGACCGCCGCCGTGCTGAACGCCACCTTCTTCAACGTTCCTGAGGGCGGCGCGGTGCGGATCGACCAGCCACAGCCGTCGAACTGCCCGTTCTGAGCGAAGAGGGACTCCGATGAAAGGGGGGGCAGTCCGGTTTCGCACGGAGTCAGCTCTCACCGCCCCAGACCGCCTGGTGGCGACGTGCGCGCGAGAGTGACTTTCGCCCAAAGTTTGAGGAGGCGCCCTTAGGACCGCTGCTGACCGGAGGCAGGCGAGTTTCGGCACGCCCGCGCTCGAGGTTCTCCCGTTCGATCGCAAGGCGGCGGACGCCCAGGATCGCGGGAGGCCCCTCCCACGGAGGAGCCGCACCGGCCGCGCCTTCGATCGCGTCGCGAAGGAGGCATCGAATGTCGGCGTCCGATCTCGCGCAGGTCATCGAGCAAGATCACCGAGCGCTGGATTCGCTCGTGAAGGGCGACCCCGAGCCTAAGAAGAGAATGTTTTCTCGGCGCGACGATGTCACGCTCGCCAACCCCTTTGGCCCCCTGCGACCCCGCCCCGCGGCCACCTGAGTCGATCTTGCAGCAGTAGACCCGTGCGGCTCACTGAGGTCATGGTGAAAGGGCTGGACGTTTCCCCACCTCCGTGAAAGGGCATCCCGTCTCGGATCACAGCGGCGGCACGCGCCCCGGCGCGGCCAGTCGCGATGCTGCCGGGCTGGGAGGTCCCGCAAAGCTAACGTGCTTCTCCGCGACGATCAGGTAGCCGTCCCCTGAACACAGCCACGGCTCTGCTGGGTACCTTGGAGCCGTAGGGTTCGCCGCCCGGGTCGGAGCGGGCTCAGACGTTCTCGGGTCGACACGCCGGGGTAGTGTCGGTGACCACGAGGCGACTTGACAGCAAGAGGAGACCTGATGAAGGCGATCGTCCAGGAACGGTTCGGCCCGCCGGATGTCCTGCAGCTGGCGGACACCGACCTGCCCGAGGTCGGGGCCGACGATGTGCTGGTACGGGTGCAA
Source organism: Actinomycetota bacterium (assembly GCA_030774195.1). Lineage (GTDB taxonomy): Bacteria > Actinomycetota > UBA4738 > UBA4738 > HRBIN12 > AC-51. Next base: position 1,015 of record JALYLP010000612.1, read on the forward strand.
GCCGCCGCGCTTAACCCGGCCGACTGGCACATCCTGCGAGGAGACCCGCTCGTCGCGCGGCTCATGGGAGTGGGGCTGACCAAGCCGAAGGCCCCGGTGGCCGGGATCGACGCGGCGGGCGTGGTGGAGACGGTCGGCGCGAACGCGCGAGGGCTGCGGCCCGGCGACGAGGTGCTCGGCTTCTTCCGCGGCGCCTTCGCCGAGTACGCGTGCGCAGCGGAAGACAAGGTGGTGCCGAAGCCCGCGAGCTTGACCTTCGAGCAGGCGGCCGCGGTCCCTATCGGGGCGACGACCGCCCTACGCGGGATCCGCGACGTGGGCGAAGTGAAGGCTGGCCAGCGGGTGCTCGTCAACGGGGCCGGCGGCGGGGTGGGCAGCTTCGCGGTCCAGATCGCGGCGGCACTCGGCGCCGAGGTCACGGGCGTGTGCAGCACGGGCAACGTCGAGCTGGTGCGCTCGCTCGGCGCCGCCAACGTCGTCGACTACGCCACGGAGGACTTCACCGACGGGCGGATCCGCTATGACGTGATCCTCGACAACGTGAGCAGCCTCCCACTCACACGGCTGCGCGGGGCACTCACCCCGAAGGGAACCCTCGTGCTCAACGGTGGCGGTTCGCCCGGCCACGTGTTCGGGCCCATCCCCGTTCTCCTGAGGGCGGTCGTAGCGAACCTGTTCGTCTCGCAACGCTTGCGCCCGCTCCCGTCGAAGCAGAAGCGCGAGGAGCTACTCGCCGTGACCGGGCTCATCGAAGGCGGGAAGCTCACGCCGGTCGTCGACCGGACCTACCCGCTGGCCGATACGGCCGAGGGGCTGCGCTACATCGAGCTGGGACACGCACGCGGCAAGGTCGTCATCACCATGGCGTGAGGTCGGGGCGGGGCCGGGACAGGAGCCCCGCGGCCGGTCATCCCGGGCTAGGCGGAAACGTAGACTCGGCATCATGGCGCGGGTGCGCGCGGCACGCCGGAAGACCTGGCGACCATCGTCGACACGGCGGCCCGTTCGTTGGATGCCGAGGCGATGCTGCGTTGGTCGTTCGGCGAGGATGGGTTCGAGGAGAGGATCAGGCGCCACTTCACCCACTACGACGGCGAGAACGCGCGGCGCGGCTGGATCCGGATGGTCGCCGACGGCGCCGGGATCGCCGTGTGGATCCCGCCCGGTGCCCGCGAGGAGCACGAAGCCATCGGGCCAACACCGCCGGGCGGTGAGGCGGCGATCCTGGGTAACAACACCGAACGCCACGCCGCTTTCTGGGGATGGGTCGGCGAGCACGAACCGCCGGAGCCGCTGCTCTACCTCAGCCACATCGGGGTCGTGCCCGAACGCCAGGGCGAGGGCCTCGGAAATGCTCTCATGCGCGACGGCCTTGCCGGTGGTGATCGCCTCAGGGTCCCCACCTGGCTGGAGACCTCGCGGGTCGACAACATGGCGTACTACGAACGCTTCGGGTTCCGCTCGGTGATGGATGAAGACCCTCCTGTCGGAGGACCCCACATCTGGTTCGTGCGCCGCGACCCCGCCTGAGCCCCATAGCCCCGTCCCGGTTTCGCGATCGTTCGTCCCCCTCCTCTCTCCCTTCGCGGTTGAACTTTGACGCTCGCGGCGATGCCCTGTTGGATTGACCGACATGGTTCTCCCGTTCGCTCAGGAGTTCGTCCCCCGGTTCTCGAAGGAATGGTGGCTGTCGGTCGGGATCGCCCTCGGGCTGATCGTCGCCGTCGCCGGTGTCGTGAACGCGATCGCGCGTCGGTACGTCCGACGGCTGATCTCGAAGGCCGAGGAGCAGCAGCGGAACGACCCGGACCGCGATCGTGCGCAGCGAATGCGCCGGACCGCCACGGTCGCGCGCCTCATCCTCAGCACGTTCCAGGTCG
>JALYLP010000613.1 GCA_030774195.1 Actinomycetota bacterium
CGACGTCGACGGCGCGCACATCCGTACGCTCTTGCTGACGTACTTCTTCCGGTACATGCGCGATCTGATCGATGCGGGCTACGTCTACCTCGCGCAGCCGCCGCTGTACCTGCTGAAGGAGGGGAAGGAGGAGCACTACTTCTACACGGAGCGACAGTGGGACGACTTCCGCAACGGGAGCGGCAACGGCAACAAGAAGATGGACCCCCAGCGCTTCAAAGGCCTCGGTGAGATGGACGCGTCCCAGCTCTGGGAGACCACGATGGACCCCGAGCGGCGGACGTTGCTCCAGGTGACCCTGGACGACGCTGCGACGGCCGACCACCTGTTCACGGTCCTGATGGGAGAGGACGTGCCGTCCCGCAAGGAGTTCATCGAAACGAACGCCCAGTACGTCCAGAACCTGGACGTCTGAGAGGAGATCAGGAGCGCCCGTGCCACAGGAAGGTCTGTTCGCAGGGAACATCGAGCCCGTCCAGCTCGAGGACGAGATCCAGCGCTCGTACCTCGACTACGCGATGTCGGTCATCGTCGGACGCGCCTTGCCCGAGGTGCGCGACGGTCTGAAACCCGTCCACCGCCGGATCCTCTGGTCGATGCTCGAGTCCGGCCTTCGACCCGATCGTCCCTACCGCAAGTCGGCGGCGGTCGTCGGCGACGTGATCCGGAAGTACCACCCTCACGGCAACGACGCGATCTACGACGCCCTGGTTCGGATGGCGCAGGACTTCTCGCTGCGCGCACCCTTGGTCGACGGCCACGGGAACTTCGGGTCCGTCGACGGCGACCCACCCGCGGCTTACCGGTACACCGAAGCTCGGCTGGCGCCCGTGGCCTTGGAGCTCCTGCGGGATATCGAGGCCGAGACCGTCGACTTCGAGCCCAACTTCGATGGGTACGAGCAGCAGCCCGTCGTGCTCCCCTCCCGATTCCCGAACCTGCTAGTCAACGGTTCCGGCGGCATCGCGGTCGGGATGGCCACGAACATCCCGCCGCACAACCTCGGCGAGGTGATCGATGCCGTCGTCCATCTCATCGACAACCCGGAGGCGACGGCGGCGGATCTCCGGAAGTTCGTCAAGGGCCCCGACTTCCCGACCGGGGGCATCGTCTTGGGCAAGGACGGCATCCGTGACGCGTTCGAGACGGGACGTGGGTCCATCAGGGTCCGCGGGGTCTGCTCCATCGAGGAAGGGAGCGCCGGCCGTTCCCGGATCGTCATCACCGAGCTGCCGTACCAAGTGAACAAGGCGCGGCTCGCGGAGAAGATCGCGGACCTCGTGAAGACCGGCCGGGTCAAGGAGATCGCCGACGTCCAAGATCATTCCAGCGGTCGCGAGGGGATGCGCCTCGTGATCGATCTCAAGCGATCCGCGAACCCGCACGTCGTGCTGAACCAGCTCTACAAGCACACGCAGCTGCAGGACAACTTCGGCGTGATCATGCTAGCGCTCGTCGAAGGCGTGCCGCGCACGCTGAACCTCGCCGAGATGATCGGGTACTACGTCGACCACCAGATCGACGTCGTTACGCGGCGCACGAAGTACGAGAAGCGGAAAGCCGAAGAGCGCGACCACATCGTGCAGGGCCTGCTGATCGCCCTCGACCACCTGGACGAGGTCATCAAGATCATCCGTGGGTCCCAGGACTCCGAAGAGGCGCGGACCAAGCTCATGGCGAAGTTCAAGCTGAGCGAGGTCCAGACCAACCACATCCTCGACATGCCGTTGCGCCGCCTCACGCGGCTCGCTCGCGCCGAACTGGAGCAGGAGCACAAGGACCTGCTCGCGCGGGTCAAGTACCTGGACTCCCTGCTGAAGAGCCCCAAGAAGCTCCGGACCGTGATCAAAGACGAGCTGGCCGAGATCAAGAAGAAGTTCGGCGATCCGCGCCGGACGCAGCTCAAAGCCGACGAAGGCGAGTTCGACGTCGAGGACCTGATCGCCGAAGAGGACGTCGTCATCACGGTCAGCCGGGCCGGCTACGTGAAGCGCCAGCCGATCGACGCGTTCAAGCGCCAGGGGCGAGGGGGCAAGGGCATCAAGGGCGCCACCCTGAAAGAGGAGGACGTGATCACCGACGTCTTCACCACGACCACCCACAACTGGCTCTTGTTCTTCTCGACGAGGGGCAGGGTGTATCGGGTGAAGGTCCACGAGGTGCCCGATTCGTCACGGATCGCTCGCGGTCTCTACGCGGCCAACCTCCCCGGCGTGTCGGTGAACGCCGACGAGAAGGTGAGCGCCGTGCTGGACCTCAAGGAGTACGCGGAAGGCCGGTTCCTCCTCTTCGCGACCAAGCACGGCATGGTCAAGAAGACCGCGCTCCCGGAGTACGCATCGGCGCGCACGGGCCTCGCCGCGATCAACCTGAAGGCGGGGGACGAACTCGTCGATGTACGCCTGACCAACGGCAAGGACGACGTGTTCCTCGTGTCCCGGCGCGGCCAAGCCATCCGGTTCAAGGAGTCGCTCGTCCGTCCGATGGGGCGGGCGACCGCGGGCGTGATCGGGATGCGGCTGGCGGAGGGCGACGAGGTCATCGCGCTCGCCCTCGCATCGGACGGCGAAGAGATGATCAGCGTGTCCCAGAACGGGTACGGCAAGCGGTCGCGCCTGGTCGACTATCCGACGAAGGGTCGCGGCGGCAAGGGAGTCATCGGCCATCAGCTCACCCGAAAGACCGGCGAGCTCGCGGGAGCGTTCATCGGCTCGAAGGATCAAGACCTCCTGACGATCTCGTCGTCCGGCAAGGTGCAACGCGTCGGCGCCGCCGACATCCGCCGGGTCGGGCGGTCGAGCCAAGGCGTTCGAACGATGCGGGTCGAAGACGGCGAGAACGTCGCCGCGATCGCCCCCGTCATCATCCAGATGGACGAGGAGTAAGAGCCTAGCTCGGCAGCTCCACTTTCCTGAACTCGCGCCACAGGATCAGGTCGTAGCCGGATTTCAGCGCTCCCGCGACGACCCAGGGCGCTCCGAGCGCGACGGAGTGCATCAGCGCCGTGCCGACCAACGGACCGAACGGACGAGCGATATATCGAGCCGTGTTGGTCGTCGCCGCAGCCGCGGTCCGTTCCTCCGGGTCCACCATCGCCGCGATGTACGCCTGTCGGGTCGGCACATCCATCTGCGAGAGGACGAATCGGAGCAAGAGCACCGCGATCGCGAGCGGAAGCGTCGGCATCAGCGGAACCAGGATCAGCAGGATGTTGGACGGCAGGTGCGTGAACACCATCGTGTTCAGTAACCCGATCCGTGCACCGATGCGAGCCGCCGCGATCGACGACCCGGCCTGCAGGAGCCCGGCCGCGAAGAACACCGCCGACATCAGCTCCTGCGACGCGCCGAACCGCTTGGAGAACCAGAACACGATGAAGACGGTCACGACGAACCCGCCCGCGAAGGCGTCGATCGAGAACAGCGAGGCGAGCCGGAACACCTGCTTGCGCGACCGGTCCAGCCGGGCGCGAGAGCGATCCCGGATCTCCATCGTGTCGCTGAGACGCGTGGACAGCCACAGGGTCACGATCGCGCCGATCGGGAACAGCAGGAACCATCGGCGGTCCGCGGGCGCGGCGGCCCAGATGTGGTGCAGGAACGCCGGCCCACCGGCCGCCAACGCTCCGAGGGCGCCCGTCAGGAAGGCGATCGCGTTGTACCGGCCGAACACACGAAGGCGCGACGCCGCCGGCGCCTGCCCGATCATGGCTTGCTCCAGCGTCGTGAGCGGACCGTTCTCGTTCGCGTCGGTCGACATCGTGCCGAACAGCGCGAGGACGATCAGGACCCAGACGCGGTCGGTCAGGGCGTAGCCCAGACC
>JALYLP010000614.1 GCA_030774195.1 Actinomycetota bacterium
GATGGGTGCTGTGGGCCCGCGATCACCGGCTCGCGAAGGCGGCGAGCGCCGCAGCCCACCCCGAGGTCGTCGAGGAGCGCTGATGCTCGAGCTCCTCGACCTGCGCGAGCGGGGCGGGCGGCTCGAGCCCTCGAAGCTCGAGATCGACCCCGCCACCACGGAAACCGTCCGGCAGATCCTCCAACGCGTCTTCGTCGAAGGCGACGACGTCCTGATCGAGCTGTCGAAGCAGTTCGACGGAGCCGACCTCTCCCGTTCCGGGATCCTGGTGACCGAGCGCGAGTTCGCGCACGCCGAACGCGAGACGCCGCCCGAGCTGCGCGCCGAGATCGACGCGCTGATCGACCGGCTCCGCGGTTTCTGCGACCGGCAGATCCCGCGCGAGTGGTGGGACGAACACGATGGGATCCGGTTCGGTGAGATCGTGCGTCCGCTCGCATCCGTCGGGTGCTACGTGCCGGGCGGCCGGGCGAAGTACCCGTCGACGGTCGCGATGACCGTGGTCCCGGCGACCGTCGCGGGCGTCCAGGAGATCGTCGTGTGCACGCCGCCGCAGCGCGACGGGTCGATCCACGCCGCCGTGCTGTACGCGGCGAAGCGAGCCGGAGCGACCGACGTCGCGAGGAGCGGCGGCGCGCAGGCCGTGGCCGCGATGGCCTACGGGACGGAATCGATCCCATCGGTCGACCGCATCGTCGGTCCGGGCAACGTCTACGTCACCGAGGCCAAGCGACAGGTCGCCGGGTTCGTGGGGATCGACGGCCTGGCGGGCCCGTCTGAGCTCGCGATCGTCGCCGATGGTCACGTCGATCCGCGGATGGCGGCGCTCGATCTGATCGCGCAGGCGGAGCACGACCCCGAGGCGCGCACGTTCTTCATCACGCCCGACGTAGCGCTCGCCGAGAAGGTCGATACCGCCCTCGAGCAGGAGCTCGTCCACGTCGGCCGCCGGGAGATCGTCGACCTCGCGATCCGCCACACGAAGCTCGTGGTGGTCCGTGATCTGGAGCACGCGGCGGCGGCCGTGAACGACGTGGCCGCCGAGCATCTGCTGCTCCTGCTGGATGAGCCCGAGGACTTCCTCCCGGGTGTCCGCAACGCCGGTGCCATCTTCCTCGGCTCGTGGTCGGCGGTCCCCTTCGGCGACTACGGCCTCTCATCCAACCACGTCCTCCCGACCGCGGGGACCGCCCGGTTCTCGAGCGGGTTGCGCGCGGGGGACTATGTGACCATCACCTCGGTGATGCGGATGTCCGCCGCCGCAGCCGCACACTTCGGCCCCGGGACCTCGACGCTCGCTCGGGCGGAAGGCTTGGTCGGACACGCGAAGGCGATGGAGGCCCGCGCGGACGAGGCCGGAGACCGATGACCGACGAGCCTCGCGAGAGGCTCAGCCCTGCATGATCGTGATCCCCGCGATCGATGTCCGAGCCGGAAGAGCGGTCCGGTTGCTCCGCGGCGATCCGAACGAGGAGACCGCCTACGACGACGACCCCGTGGAGGTCGCGGTGCGATTCCAGCAGGAGGGAGCGCGCCGGCTGCACGTGATCGACCTGGACGCCGCGCTCGACGAGGGGGTCAACCGCGACACGATCCGCGACATCTGCCGCTCGGTCGTGTGCCCGGTCCAGGTCGGCGGTGGCGTCCGCACGCTGGAGGATGTCGCGGCGGTGCTCGAGATCGGAGCGGGCAGGGCCATCCTTGGGACCTCCGCGGCGCTCGATCCCGGTTTCGTCGCCCGGGCGGTCGAGGAGTTCGCCGAGCGGATCCTCGTGGCCGTCGACGTGCGCGGCGGCCACGCCATGGTGAAGGGGTGGCGTGAGGAAGGCCCGCCCGTCGAAGAGGTCATCCCGGCGCTCAACGACGCGGGCACACCCCGGTACCTCGTCACGGCTATCGCCCGAGACGGGACATTGCACGGCCCCGATCTGCGGCTGTACCGGCACGTGCTCGGTCTGACCGACCGGCCGATCATCGCGAGCGGCGGGGTTCGTTCCGCCGACGACATCTGGGCGCTCCGCGATGCGGGCTGCGAGGCGGCGGCCACGGGCAAGGCGCTCTACGAGAAGACGCTCAAGTTGTCGCAGGTCACGCGGGGGTAAGCGCGCGTGCGACGTTCCGTTCTCCTCCTCATGGCGGCTGCGCTCACGATCGCCGTGCAACCTGTGAGCGCGACACCCGGCACGCTTGACCCGGCCTTCTCCCACGACGGGATCGCAACGGCGTTCGGGACCGGCTCGGTCGCGACCGCCGTCGCGATCGACAACGCCGGACGCACCGTCGTGGTCGGGTACACGGTGGATGCCCACGTTGACGTGGCCGTCGCCCGGTTCCGGCCCGACGGAACGTTCGACCCATCCTTCAACGGCGACGGGCGCGTCCCGATGTCGCTCGGCGCCGATGCCGCGCTCGCCTTCGACGTCGCGGTCGCCGAAGACAACGGGCTTGGGATCGCCGGACGCTGGACCGGCGGTGGGATCGAGGACTCGTTCGTGCTGCGCCTCGGCCCGGGTGGGGAGCCCGTCGCCGCCTTCGGC
>JALYLP010000615.1 GCA_030774195.1 Actinomycetota bacterium
CCCCACGAATCTCGATCACTTCCAGCCGGTGATGTCCATGACGACGCCGACGCCGCTGACGTTGTGCTGGACGCTCACGTAGAAGTGCGTCCCCGAGGAGTCGAACACGCCGCCGGTCCACTCCGCGCCCTCACCGGCGTGGAGATCGTTCAGCGTCCCGACGCGGATGCAGCCGTCGGTCTGCTGGTCGTCGTCCGTCCCGTCCGGGAGGCAGTCCCAGAGGTCGTTGTTGCGCGCGGGCGTGAGCAGCGGCCCGTCGCCGTCCTCGTGGATCAGCCAGTTCCCGCGACCCGGCTGGTACGCGATGTTGTCCATCATCGCCAACTGCGGGTTCCCGACGACGAACGGCTGGAGCTCGGACGTCGCCGTGTTCGCGGCGGCCTGCGCGATCGTGCCGTCGGTGAAGCAGATCGTCTCGCCCCACAGGTCGTCCTGGGACTCGTTGCCCGTATCGTTGCCGCACCACCGCACCTTGCCCGCCGCGATCGCGACCGGGTCGAGTTCCATGTCCTCCGGCCGGTAGTAGCCCGTCAGGTGGAGCGCGGCGCTCTGCGCGCGGAGGTCCGGGTCGGCCGCGGCCGGGACCGCGATCCAGGTCCCGAGACCGAACTCAGTGCCCTGACCGTAGTCGGTGTTGCCGCTCCGCTTCCCGAGCCGCAGGCCGAAGATCGAACCGGCGGCGTACGGGGAGTCCGCGAGGTTCGAGATCGGACCGTCGGACGGGTCGAAGAGCGCCGTCGGGATGAACTTGAAGTACGCGCCGCCCGCGGTGCCGACGGACGGCCGGTTCTCGTCTCCGTAGTACGTGACCCCGTTCGGTAAGATGCCGAGGCCTTCGAACGACAAGCGTCCGAGCGCCGGGCGCGCGGTGAGGTTCGCGGCTCCGGTTCCGCCGCTGAACACGCCGGTCGTCCGATCGAGGGTCACGCCGGTGGTGCCGATGGGATCGACCAGCTCGTACATCCGCCCGCCGGTCGAGCCGCCGCCGTTCTCCTCGCCGAACAAGATCGTGCCCCATGGGGTCTCGCGGACGGGATCGCACGCGGTCGTGCCGGACACGATCGTGGCCACGGTCCCCGTCGCGATGTTGATCCGCTGCAGACCCGGCTGGGCCGTCCCTTCCTCGTTGCACGCGATCAGGTATTGCGCGTTCGTGGCGTTCGGCCACAGGACCATCTGGTCGACGTTCGGTCCCGCGCTCGCCGTGACGACGTGCGCCGTCAGGCCTTTCGTCAACGTCACGAGCGAGGTCGGGTCGGCCAGCGCCTGCGCCTGCGTGACCGAGGCGGTCGATGATGAGGCGAGGCCCCCTTGCACGCCGAAGCGTGCCTGTGCCTGCGAATCGAGCAGCTGATCCCGCTGCGAACCGAAGTCCGGCATGATCGCGTTCGCGACGCCGACCGCGCCGAGGACCAGCGCGATCACGGCGACGAACGTGAAGGAGCGACGTCGCATGAGGCTTCCCCCTTCCTCCGAACGGGCGCGTCCCGCTCATCACAGAGTTCTAGGCAAGGCGCGTGACGCGGAGGGGTCGTTCGGGTGAGCGATGCGGGACGGTGCGGCGAACCACCGCCGGCGTAAGGGTGAACGGACGATGACGACGGTCGCGCACCTACGGGGCGACGTTGTCGGCGAGGGCTTCAAGCCGCTCCTCGGCTCGCGCCGCCGACACGATGTTCCCCTTCGCCTCGTAGCATCCGAGCGCTTCCCTCCTGCGACCGCCAGACGTATCGTGACTTGCTCCCTTTCGGAAGGGCGGAGTACCGTCCACTTTGAATGACTAAGCTAACTATCCGTCTGCCCACAGCGGCGCCTCAGGCATACGTCGCGTGGGTGACGTGGTGGCGCGACGTCGAGCAATTGCTCGGCTCGGACCTCGCGACGGCGCCTGGCGATGGCGACGGTCAAGCGCCCGACCGGGAGGCTCGATCGATCGTGTTGCAGCATGTCCGATCGCTCGAGGAGCAGGCGAAGCAAGCCTCGGAAGAAGGCAAGGAGACGATCTCTCCTGAGCTGAGCGCCGAACCGGCAGAGTGGGACCAGTGGCTGGATTACTGGAGAACGCGGAGGGAATGGCTGGAGGCCATCGCTCTTCGGGAGCTCCCTGAACCGATGGTCCCAGAGGAGCTGGTCACCCTGTGGGAACGGACCCTCCAGATGATCGGTGTCGAACTGGCGATCGACATGGCTCATCTGCACAACCTGAAGGTCGTCGGAACAGGAACGTCAGGGTCTTTCCGCCTCCTAGGCGAGCTCGAGGTCATGAACGTTGACGCCGTCGGCCGTCACCTTGAGAAGGAGCTCCGGACCGGCAATCGACTCACGCTCGACCTCTCGGGCCTTACCTTCATCGATAGCAGGGGCCTGGCCATGCTGCTTCAGCTCTCCGAGCTCGCCAACGAGCTCGACCTCACGCCGATCGTGCTGAAGACCTCAGAGGTCGTCCGGCGCGTGATGGAGGTCGGACTCCCCGCATCGATCCCCGGTGTCGAGATAGAGCGGTAACACCTTCCTCACACTTGGTCGTTCGAGTTTCCAGGCCTGGTCTCGCTCAGAGCGTCCTCCGATCGAGATACAACGTCGATCACACTCAGGAGCCCCGTCAGCTCGAAGGCCCTCCGGACGCGAGAATCAACAGGGACCACGACGCTCAACATCTGTTGGCGGGCTTGCATCCGCTCGGCCAGGCGAAGGAGGAGCGCCAAGCCGGCACTATCCAGGTACGTCGTGTGCGTCAGGTCCACGACCAATCGGTCCGTCTCTCGTGCGACGGCCACCTCGATCGCGGTCAAGACTTCGCGATCGTTGGACATATCGATCTCTCCGTAGACGCGAACCAGACAGAGGGAGCCGTGCTGCTCCGACTCAACGCGCGCGAGTTCGTTCACGATCGGCTTCCACCTGAAGGCTGCGGCGCATCCGGACGACCGTCCCCTCCGGCCCGGTGTTCACGTCCACGGAATCCATGAGCGCTCGCATCAAACGTTGGCCGAGCCCGCCGCGTCGAGCGGCTCTCCCTGAACCGGACGAAGGCCTCCAGCTCCCAAGGTCTCGGATGGTGACTTCCACCGCTCCATCGGACAAGACGAGGCTCACTTCGAAGAGGCCGTCCTTCGCACCATATGCGTGCTGGATCGCGTTCGCGAACGCTTCCCCGCAAGCGACGAGGACATCGTCCACGATCCTGGGATCGGCATCGATCTCTCGAAGCCACCGGCGAACGGTCTGGCGCAGCGGGGCGAGAACCTGCGGTTCCGCGGGAAGGCGCAGGAACAATGGTCCGGCTGCGAGTGGAACCTGCCGGAGTGCAAGGAGAGCGATGTCGTCCGAGACCTCATCCGTCACCATCGAGTCCAGGAGATGGTCACACAGCGCCTCCAGATCCTCGCCCGGATCTGCTGCCAGCGTCTTCAATCGGGTCAATCCGTCAAGGATCGAGGCTCCGCGCCGCTCCACGAGTCCATCGGTGAACAGGAGCAAGGTCGAACCCGCGTCCAGGTGAGCCGCGACGTCGATGTCTGGGCGGGGATGAGCCGTCGCCCCCAGGGGGGGACCTAGACCGCCTTCCAGATAGGACGTCTGCCCGTTCCCTTCGACGAGCAGAGGGGGCGGATGGCCTGCGTTCGCGAACCGTAGGGTCCCGGACTCGGGGTCGAACACGAGGTAGATCAGGGTCACGATGTCCGGGACGAGCACTCGCACGAGACGACGGACCCGACCGACGACCTGGGACGGCGACCCCTCTTCGAGAGCGTAGGCGAGCAGCGCCATCCGCAACTGTCCCATGGTGGAGGCGGCGCGCAGTCCATGGCCGGCGACATCGCCGATCGCCAGCGCCACGCTCCCGTTCGGAAGCTGCACCACGTCGTACCAGTCGCCTCCGACCTCCAGATCGGAGGTCGCGGGGAGGTAGCGCGCCGCCAGCAAGACCCCAGGGATCTCCGGGAGCCGGTCAGGAAGAAGGCTCCGCTGCAACGTCTCGGCGATCCGATGTTCGCGCTCGGCCTGCTTGCCCTCCGTGATGTCCTGGACCGTCCCGACCATCCGGAGCGGCTGTCCATCCGAGCCGACGCTCAGTCTGGCCTTCCCGAGCAACACGCGCTCTTCCCCATCCGCTCGGACGATGCGGTACTCGCTCGGAGGCAGATCGTGGTCGCGGCCCCTCGCGAGGGCTGCCTTCAGGTTGGCGCGGATACGAGCGGCGTCCTCTTCCTCGACCTGCTCCACCGCCTTCTCGAACGTGATGGGGAACGCCTTCGGGAAGTACCCGTGGATGCGGTACATCTCGTCCGACCATGACACCCGATCCTCCGGGATCACCCACTCCCAATTCCCGACCTGCGCCTGCTGTTGGACCTCGGCGAGTTGCCCCTCTCGTTGTCGAAGCTTTCGGTCTGTGTCGTGGCGCTCGGCGATCTCGCGGTTCAACCGTTCGTTCGCGGCGGAAAGTTCAGTCGTTCGCCGAGCAACCCTGTCTTCCAGCTCGGCAGCAGCGCCCTCCAGGGCTTCACGAGCGCGCGTTCGTTCGGTCACCAGAGCGGCGAAGACCAAGGACGAGAAGGCGACCGTCGCGTTGAATGCTTGGAGGGTGATCATCTTGTCGAACAACGTGCCTTGGTGGAAGGGGCCCAGGCCGTGCGCTGCGGCCCACGAAGCGATCCCGGCCACGAGCAACGCCGCAGGGGCCGCCCCGCGCTGCTGGAAGCGCCATGCCGTCCATCCCAGGAATGGGATCACCAGGAACAACAACCGAAGCTCGGTGTTCATCACGAGGACGGACACGGTGGCGACGAGGAGGAGGAGCACCCCGGCCTCGGTGCGTTCTCGGAGCGATCCGCTCCACGGCCTCTGGAGCAAGACGAGGAGGAAGGGGGCAACGACCAGAACCCCCATGGCGTCCCCGGTCCACCACACCGCCCATGCGGCCGGGAACTTGCTTGCCGGTATGGCTCCGGAAAGCACGAGGGTGCCCGCCCCCACGGAAGCGCTGATGAGCATGCTCAGGAGGGCCCCGAGGAAGACGATGGCCAAGGCGTCTTGCAGTCGGTCGATCTCTCGTCGGAAGCCCACCCTTACGAGGAGGATCGCCGCAACGAGCGGAGCCACGGTGTTTCCCGTTGCCGTCGCGACGGCGGCCAACCCGTTCGTGCTGATGGGCAGGTTGACCGCGAGAGCCGCCACTGCGATACCTGGCCACACGCGCCAGCCGAAGATGAGGAACGCCACGAAAGCGATGCCCGTGGGCGGCCAAAGTGGCGTTACGTTCCTCTCGATCAATGCCAGCCGCAACCCAAGGATGGCAGCCACGTAATAGGCGCCACCTACCAGGACGACCTTGCCCGTGTATCGAACGAGCGTTGACCTGTCTATGTGCCTCGGGGGGCCTCGCAAAGCCTTCAACATCGCTCCTTCACGAAGGGGTCATCGGGCCGTCTCCTCCGCTCCAGATCGTCGCATCTGAACAGCGTAGCCCCGGTCGCTCTCCGTGCGCCATGTCGATCGATCGCCGGTCGGGTCGGCCGAGACCTGCGCCTGGCTCACCGACGAGGTCGATGACGACGGCAGTGTGGAACTGACCTCGAACCGCGCCGAGACCTACGATGTGAGCAACTGGTCGCGTTGCGCCCCGAAGTCCGGCATCAGGGCGTTCGCGATTCCGACCGTACCTGCCACAACCGCCAGCACGGCTACGACCGTGAGAGCTCGACCGCGTTCCCCTGCGAGTCCAGCTCGTCCGAACGGCCGATCATCTCGCCATGGATCGCCTACGCATACCGTGCTTAGCCTCCAGCGTGTGCCCAGAGATCTCTGGCGGTTAGGTGGTCGTCATTCGTGGATCGTCGACGTGACGGCTTCAGGGGCGACCGGCGAGACGGGGCCCGGGGCGACCCGAAGTTTGGCCAGACGCTCGCGCGCGAGGCCCGCCGAGACGACGTTGCCCTTGGCCTCGAACAGCTGGATGGCCTCCTCGAGGGCGGCCGCCGCCTCCTCCGACCGGCCCGTGAGCTCCTCGACCTCGGCGAGGTCCGCGAGGATCTTTCCTTTCGAGTCCAGCTCGTCGGAGGGCCGGATCATCTCGTGGGCCTCCAACAGCAAGACCCGCCCCCGATCGAACTCCCCACGCCGCGCGAGCACCCTTCCGAGAACGGATCGCCAGTAGATCTGCGACACGAGATCGTCGGCCGCCGTGATCTCCCGGCAGATGCCGGCGAACTCCTCCGCCTCCTCCAGGCGTTGCTGCCGATATAGGGCCTCCGCCAGGAACGCGGCGATGGTCGCTCGATAGTTCGATTCGCCCATCCGATCGAGCTCCTCGTAGTCGCGACGAAGCTCCGCCTCGGCGACTTCCGGGTCCCCGGCGATCAGCTCGACCAGGCCCGAGTCGAGCGAGGTTAGGGCGGCGGAGAACTTCATCCCGTACTCTTCGAGGAGTGCCCGGCTCCGCCGGTAGAGGTCCCGGGCATGATCAAGCTCGCCCTGCTCCGCCCGGAGGTGCGCCAGCAGGTTCAGGGCGCGGGACTCGGCCTTTCGATCCCCCGACGCGGCCTCGAGGATCTCCTCGCAGACCTTGATGGCCTCGGCCACCGGGGTAGGGCCCCAGGTAGCCGAAGTGGCGAGGGCCGAGAGGTACCGGACCTCCAGGATCCGGCTCCCCGCCAGCCTGGCGTGCTCGATCGCCCGCCGAGCCGCCTCCTCCGCATCGGCGTTCCGCAGCGCTGTCCAGTGCACGAGGGTTAGGAGCCTCCATGCGCGCGCTAGCCCCTCGTGGTATCCGAGATCCTCAAGCACCGCGATGGCCTGCTTCACCTCGTCGATGATCTCTTCCTCGCTGCCTTCGCCCTCGGTCGCATAGTGCTGATTCAGGCGCGCCAGGCCGACCGTCGTCCCCACCGCTCGCTCGTTCAGGGCCTCGGCCTCTTCCCGAGCCTTCTCTAGCACGCCGTCGGCGGTGGCGAACTCGCCCAGCTCGATCAGCGCGTCGGCGGCTTCCAGCAGGAGCTTGGGGCGCTCCTTCTCGTCTGGGCCGAGCAGCGCGGCGGCCCGCTGAAGGAGCGACGCGGCGGCGGGCATGTCGCTCCGAGCGAGCGCGCGCCGACCGGCCGACGAGAGGTACTGGGCGCCTCGGCGGCCGACCTGGACGCCGAGGTCGTTGAGGGGGCCGAGCTGGCTGCGGATCAGGTAGGCCTGCTCGAGGTGATAGCCCCGGATCTCCTCGAACTCCATGACGCGGTCCGACGCGATCTGCTCGAGCCAGTCGACGAACCGCTCGTGGAGCTCCGCCCTGGTGCGCTTGAGCAGCCCGTGATAGGCGGCGTCGCGGATCAGGATGTGCTGGAAGCGGTACGCCTCCTGCCCGGCGAACGTGGCCTCGTCCGGGGTGATCAGCTCCTTGCGCTGGAGACCCTGGAGGCCCGCTCCGACCTGCGGGCTCACGACTTCGAGGACCAAGGCCTCCACGGCGCCGCGGAAGAAGACCTGGCCGATGACGGAGCCGCGCTCGAGGACCATCCGCTCGGTGGCCCCGAGCCGGTCCAGGCGCGCGGTGAGTAGCGCCGAGATCGTCGGCGGGATGCTGATCGATCCCAGGTCGCCGACGAGCACCCAGCCGCCGTTCTCGGAGCGGTGCAGGATGTCGTCGTCGATCATCATCGAGAGCATCTGCTCCACGAACAGCGGGTTGCCCTGGGCGGCCTCGACGATCTTGGCCCGGACCGCCTCGTCCAGGGACGACCCCAGCAGGTTCTGGGCGACCTGTGCGCTCTGCGTCTCCGAGAGCGGCTGCAGGACGATCCGGTGGATCGTGTCGGTCTCCTGGACCCACTCGGCGTGCTCCTCGAGGAGCTCGGGGCGGGAGGAGCACACCAAGATCAGCGGCGCTTGGACCGCCTCGACCAGGTACGTCAGCAGTTCCAGGAACGTCTCCTCCGCCCAGTGGATGTCGTCGATCAGCATCATGGTCGGCTGGTCCCGGGTCATGAGCTCGACCAGTCGCCGCGCCGCCCAGAAGGTCTCCTGGACCGGGAACACCGCATCCGAAAGGCCGATCGCCGCGGCGACCCGGTCGGCGGCCTCCCGTCCTTCCTCTCCGGCGAAGGCGTTCAGCTTCGACCGCGCCTTCTCCATCGAGTCGTCGTTCGTGATACCCGTCGCCTCGCGGATAACCTCTCCGAGCGGCCAGAACGTGATGCCCTCCCCGTAGGAAAGACATCGCCCGCGCAAAGCACGGACCCGTCCGGAGGCCCGGTTCAGAAACTCCTGCAACAGCCGGGACTTCCCGACCCCCGCCGGGCCGAACACCGTCACCATCTGGGGAGCGAGGTCGCGCTCGGCCGCGTCGAGGGCCCCTATGAGGATCCCCAGCTCTTCGTCTCGGCCCACCATCGGTGAATCGAGCCGTCGGGCCACGCCCTCTTCGCGCTCGGCGACGGAAACCAGGCGGTAGGCCGGAACGCGCTCGGCCTTCCCCTTGAGCTCGAGCGGCTCGACCTGATCCACCTCGACGGCGTCGCGGACCAGGCGATACGTGGGATCGCCGATCAAGATCTCGCAGGTCGGGGCGTTCTGCTCGAGCCGGGCGGCCGTGTTGACCGTGTCGCCGGTCACCAACCGCTGACCCGCGGAGACGTCCCCGGCTACCACCTCGCCGGTGTTGACGCCGGTGCGGTTCTCGAGGCGGACTCCCCATCCCTTCTCGAGCCGGTCGTTCACCTTCTCCAGGGCGAGCTTCATCTGGTAGGCGGCTCGGACCGCGCGAAGGGCGTCGTCCTCGTGGAGCTTGGGCAAGCCGAACACGGCCATGATGGCGTCGCCTATGTACTTCTCCACCGTCCCGCCGTGGCGCTCGAGGACGGCGCGCATGGCCTCGAAGTAGACGTTCAGGACCTCGCGGACCGACTCGGTGTCGAGCTGCTCACCGAGGTTCGTGGATCCCTTCAGATCGCTGAAGACCACCGTGACGGTCTTGCGGACCTCCTGGACGACCTCCTCGGGAGCGAGCTTCGTCCCGCAGATCCCGCACAGTCGGAATCGATCCGGGTTCTCCTCGCCGCAGTTGGGGCAGATCTGCACGCCAGGAGTCTACGGCCGGCGCTCCGAGTACTCCAG
>JALYLP010000616.1 GCA_030774195.1 Actinomycetota bacterium
GGATGCAACAACGACAGGACCCATTGACTCGGTTGGAATCGCTCGATGTCTGCACCCAATAGGGGCAACAGGAGCGAGTGAAATGGAACCGCGACGACGAGCGAGCCCACGTAGTCGACCCCGTAACGGTATGCCTGTTGCTCGGGAACCGCTTTCACGGTTGCCATCAGTGTCTGATAGCTGGTCGACATGGAGACGAGGAAGCTCCCGAGGAAGTCCTCTCCGTAGGTTGACGTCTGTTGCATCTGGTTGGTCGCCGCCTTCGCGATCACGCTCCCCGACCACGCCGAGATCGGCACGGTCCGCAGGTTCAGGATGGTCGGTATGAGGAATACGACCAGGGCAGCGATCACCAGAGAACCCCTCCAACCGATGCGGGAGCCGAGAAGGTAAAGGCCCGCAGCGATGAGGACCATCGTTGGGATCGCCGTCGACCGATCTCCGGACGCGAGCATGACCCCGATGGCGGGAAGGGAAAGGAGCACGACCACGATGCGGCTGCGGCGGTCCCTGCACGTCGCCGTCAGTATCAGGAGTGACCACGGCAGGAGCTGGGTCATCGAGCTGGTCACAAACTGTGAGAGCCCACCAGCCCTTGCGGCGCCCTTGAACCCCCCATAGCCGCCCTCGAACGCGAGCGTCAGTGCGCTTCCGGTCAACGTAAAAGCCGTGATGAAGAGGATCGAGATGGCGTAGACGCCGAACCCCACCTTCCTGAGTATGCGAGCATCCGCGAGGGCATCGGCGCGGGGCGACACCGGGTCTGGAACTCGATCCGGCACTCGCGTTGGAAGGAGGAGTGCCCCAACGAGGAACGAGGAGAAGGCCAGCATGACCACCGGCATCGCGAGGAGGATCGCTTCGGTGTCGACCAACTGCCATGAGCGAAAGGCCAGGCCTCCCTCAGTCTGGTAGAGGACGAGCGAGCTACAGGTGAACAGGAACGTGACGACGAGGAACAGGACGGGGAATGAAAGCAGCGGCAACCGCCGAACGTACAGCACGAGGCCGATCGTGACGAGGCAGAAGACCACAGTGGCCAGCGCAGACGACCCAAAATCGCCGACCGGCAGCGGTTCTCTATGGATCACGAGCCACGCAAGTCCTGCGGTCAACAACATCGCGAAGAACGAGAGCGCGATCCTGAACTGTTCCCGGAGTACCCAATCGTCCACCAGGCGACTCGGGACCTGCGTAGCGCCCGCCTCCGTCGCGATTGCTTCGATAGGCCGCATCAGAGAGTGCCTCGGCCTACGATCAGGCAAACGTCACGAGGAGCTGGGGGGCAAATCCCGCCGCTCCCTCCTTGGTGGAGTAGTCCGCCCCGTTCGCGGACGTGGATGCGATCCGGATGCTGTAGGTTCCGTCACCGGTGACGAGCGAGCTCAGATCCACCTCGTTCCACGTGTTCACGCTCACGGCCCCCAGGGATGCGATCGAGGTGGGATCGGCCGCCGGCTCCGTGTTCCACGTCACGGTGTTCTCCTGCCAGGAGTTGTCGGCCACGCGGTAGTGGTCTCCCCCCTGGTCCGAGGCGTCGAGGCAGTACAGGCGGAGCTTCACGCTTTGGATGGTGCCCGAGCCGACGCCTGAGACCGTGAACTTCAGGAGCCCGTGCTTGATCGGAGAGTTGTCCACGCTGAAGGAGGTCTTGGATCCGGGGTGGGCGGTCGGACTGTCGGACCGGACGAATGTGTCGGCGTCCGGTCCGAAGCTCAACGTGCTCAAAGGCTTGACCGTGAAGTCCGTCGAGCTCGTGGTGCCGCCGGGGGCCGTGACCGAGATCGGCCCGGTGGTCGCACCCGAAGGCACGGTCGCCGTGATCTGCGTGTCGGAGACGACCGTGAAGTTCCCCGATCCCACGCTGGTGCCGTTGAACGCCACTTCGGAGGTGCCGGTGAACCCCGAGCCGTCGATCGTCACCGACGTCCCCACCGGGCCGGAGGACGGTGAGAAGCCCGAGATGATAGGCGGGGGTGAAGGCGTCACCGTGAAGTCCGTCGAGCTCGTCGCGGTGCCGCCCGGAGCCGTGACCGAGATCGGCCCGCTGGTGGCACCCGAGGGCACCGTCGCCGTGATCTGCGCATCGGAGCCGACCGTGAAGTTCCCCGACCCCACGCTGGTGCCGTTGAACGCCACTTCGGAGGTGCCGGTGAACCCCGAGCCGTCGATCGTCACGGACGTCCCCGCCGGCCCGGAGGACGGTGAGAAGCCCGAGATCGTGACGGGCGGAGCGCATACCCTGGTCCCGGCGTGGAGCGCGTTGCCGTTCTTGTCCTTGTATGCCCACGACAGGCTGGTCGGCGTCCCACCGTTGGCGGCCCCGTTCGCGGTGAGGTAGATCGCTCCCGGGGTCTTGCCGAGGGACCATTCGGCCCTCGGGTCGCCGGTTTGCGTTCCGTCCAGTTTGTGACCGCCGGCACCGTCGATGAGCTCGACCATCGTCTGCTCACCCGCGGACGGCAGCTGGAGCTGATCGTTCAGGGGTTTGTACTGGACCATGGAGTGGGCGTTTCCGCCGAGGGCGAGGTCCCCCCCGTTGTCGGTCAGAAGCGTCCACATCGGCAACCGACTCGAGTTGATCGTGCCCTTGCTCAGAACCGGGTTCTGAAAATAGGCCACGACGCAGGGTGGAGGCGGGTTCGCGGTGCTCGTCAGGATCGACTTGACCCAGTTGTACTGAGGGCTTCCCACCGCCATCGATGCACCCGAAGAGGCGAGGTCGAGGAACAACACATTTCCGAACCGGAAGGACGTGTACAA
>JALYLP010000617.1 GCA_030774195.1 Actinomycetota bacterium
GACGGACGACGTCTTCGTCTCGATGCCACCGATGCCCTTCGAATACGAGGGCCGAGACGTCGCGGCCCGCTTCTGCGCCAGCATCTTCCGCTCGGGCCGGAGGTTCGACCTCGTGCCGACGCGAGCCGCTGCTCGGGCGAGCTCCCTCTCGGTCATCGGTTCCCCCTTCCTCGAGAGAACCCGATGTGTACACGATGTCCGTCAAGTTCCAGACTCAGGGACGAGTTCAGGTTGGTCTATGGTGATGAGTCTCTCCTAGGCGCTCGCAGCGGAGGGGAAGGACATGGTCGACCAGGAAGCAGCCGATCTCGTCGAGCTCCTCCGGGCGCTGATCGCGGCATTCAACCGGTACGACCTGGACACCGCGATGTCCTTCTTCCTCGAGGACTGCGTCTATCAGACGCCGCGCGGTCGTCGCCCGTGGGGGAGGAACGTCAAGGGGAAAGAAGAGGTCCGCGTCGCGTTCGAGCGGCAGTTCGGCAGGTTCCAAGAGGCGCGTTTCGTGGACGACGAGCACTGGGTGTGCGGCAACCGTGGGGTCTCGAAGTGGACGATCGTCGGCACCACACGGAACGGCGAGTCTGCCGAGCTCTGGGGATGCGACCTCTGGCTGTTCCGAAACGGCAAGATCGCCACGCGGAACTCCTTCTGGAAGATCTCACCGACGACGGGGCCGCCGCCGAGCGAAGCTGGACCGGGTCACTCGTAGCCCAGGGCCTGGAGGTGCGCCACGATCGCGGCCTCCTGCTCGGGGGTGAAGACGTCTTGGTCGGACGCGGCGGGGGGCGCGGCCTCGACCGAGACCGGCTCGGGCGCTCCCTCGAGGATCGACCGGATCGGCGGAAGCTCGAGGTCCGCGTCCAGGCCGTGGAGGGCGAGGAGCGTCGAGGCCATCTGACCGAACGTGGCGCCGTCGGGCTCGGACCCACGGACGATCCCGGATCCGCTCGCCACGAGGAACCCGTTTACGGCGTGGTGACCCGACCAGCTCCCTCCGATCTCCAAGTCCTCGAGCACATCGAAGGGCTCGGCAGCGGGTCGAGGCGTCGACGCGACGTGGATCCGCTCGTCGCGCGGGAGCGCGATCAGTTCGGGGGCCCGGTCCATGAACGGGCCCGAATAGACCTCCTCCTTGCGGAGCACGTCGAACGCCGGTCCTCCGGTCGCGGGGTGAGGTACCGAGGCCAGTCCGTCGTGAAGCTCTTGGAGCAGCGCCTCGTCGTGACGGGACGCGTTCGCCTCGCTCAGATAGATCAGCCCGCCGTAGCCGTAGCAGTACGCTTTCGTGGCGGCGAAGTCGACGATCGGCAACGCCGACCTGTCCCCTTTGCGCCGCAACCGGTCAATCACCCGATGCCGCCGCACCCGCTCCGGTCCGAGGTGCTCGTCGTCCGGGACGCTCCGAGGGTCTGCACGGCGGCGCTTCGCCCGCGCGATCGCCCTTGGGTCGAAGCGGAGGAAGCCCTCCCGCTCGAGCCACGCGTTCGCGTTGAACATCCAGTAGGCGGGGCGGAGACCGTGGTCTGACACCACGAAGACTGTGAGCTCCTCGTCGTAGAGGAACTCGGCCTGGTCGATCAGCCGGGCGCACGCGGCGTCCACCGCGCGGTACACCTGCACGAGCTCGTCCCCGTCGTCACCGTCGCGATGCGCCGGATGCTCCGGGTCGAAGCGGTGCCACAGGAGGTGCCCTGCGATGTCGGAGCTCATGAAGTCGACGCACAGGAGCCCGAGCTCCGGTTCCATCTCCATCGCCAAGACGCACACATCCGCGATCTGGCCGACGTGATCGATCAGCGACTCGGCGAGCTCTGGCGACCGGCCCTTCCACCCCGTGGGTGCCACGGCCGTCATCAACTCGGGATGCGAGGTCAGGATCCTGTTGGCGACGGGCCTCGGGAGGATCTCCGGGTATTGGGGACCACCGAACCCGGTCACCACGATGCCGTCGATCGGCTCGGGGGGATACGTGACCGGCACGGTGATGAACGCCGAGCGGATGTTCCCCGCGCCGAGCAGCCGCCACAGCGGGGCACCGGCGCGCGATGCGGCGCTGTCCAGTCGGTTCTGCACGCGGTTCGGGTTGGTCGAGAACCCGAAGATCCCATGCCCTCCCGGGTTCATCCCCGTGAGGAAGGACGACCACGCCGTTGGCGTGAACGCCGGAAGCGTCGAGCGGAGCGGCCCGAACGCCCCGGAGCCGGCGAGCGCCGCGAGCGTCGGGAGCTGCCCCTCCCACATCAGACGGCGGACCAGCTCGTGGTC
>JALYLP010000618.1 GCA_030774195.1 Actinomycetota bacterium
GGGCTCCGGATCGGAGCCCCGCCACCGGCGATCGCCGCGGTCATCGGCGCCGCGATCGCCCTCGCCCTCACGCCGTTCACGCCCGCCGGGATCCCGATCGTCGCCGCCGGGGCCGCGTGTGTGATCGGTCTTCGGAGACGGCCATGAGCGCCGTGTGGATCGTCGTGATCGTGTCCGGCGTCGGGACCCTCGCGCTCAAGGCCACCGGCCCGGTGCTGTTGGGAGGCAAGCCGCTTCCCGAGCGATTCACGGGGGTCGTCGGCTTGTTGGGTCCGGCGTTGCTGGCTGCGCTCGTCGCGATCGGAACGTTCGCGGACGGCCAGCGGCTGGTGCTCGACGGACGCGTGTTGGGCGTCGGAGCCGCCGCCGTCGCGATCCGGTTCCGCGCGCCCGTGCTCCTGGTCGTGATCATCGCGGCGGCGGTGACGGCGACCGCACGCGCACTCGCCGGGTGACCGCGCTGCGGTCGGGGCGGCGGGATTCGAACCCGCGACTTCGTGCTCCCAAAGCACGCGCGCTACCAGGCTGCGCTACGCCCCGCGAACAAGCAGCCTACCGGTCGACGGGAGGGAAAGGTACGCTCCGTCCATGGTGGGAGATGCGCGACCTTCGCCCGGGTATTACGTCGCGATCGCCTTGCTGGCGGTGGGCCTGCTGGCAGGCGCGAGCCTGTTCCTCCTCCTCGCCACGCGGTCGCAAACGACGGGACCCCCGATCGACATCAGCGGTCCCCAGCACACCGCGTGCCCGGTCGGGAGCCACGCCCCTGTCTGCTACACCTTCATCGTGACCAACATCGGGCACGGACCCCTCTCCGCGACCTGCGAGCTCCACGCCGCCGCGGGTACCAGCGCGACGTTCGACGACGGCCAGCTCGTGAAGCCCGTCAGTCTCTTGGAAGGGCAGACCCGCGATCTCTCCGTCCGCGTCCAGGCCGACGGGAGCGATACGGTGAGCGAGCCGCACATGACGTGCAACGCTTCCGCCGTCTAGAGCTCGAACCAACCCTCACCCACGATCCGCACGCCACCGCCGACGTACGCAACCCAGCCTGTGTCATCACGGGCGACGTCGACCTCGATGAACGAAGGTCTGCCGACCGCCTCTCCCTGCGCGATCGTCATATGCCCCGGCATCCCGGCTCCATCGTGTTCCGCGAGGTATGCGCCGAGCGGCCCGGCCGCCGATCCCGTCGCCGGGTCCTCGCCGATCTCGGCCGAGCGGTCGAACATCCGCGCCATCACGCCGCCACGGCCCCGGATCGCGAACAGGTAGAGCGATTCGACGCCCGCTCGCGCGCAGACGTCCACGCACCCTCGATCGTCCCGAGAGGCGCGGCGCATCGCGTCCTCCCCCACGACGGGAACGATCAGGTGGACGATCCCCGTGCTCACGGGGACGATCGGGCCGGGACCGAAGTCGTCCGCATCGACACCGGCAGCCGCCGCGACCGCGCCGCGATCGTCGAACGGTTCGCCGAACACGGCCGGCAGCTGCCGCATCGTCGCGGCCCCCGCCCCCAGATCGACCTCGACCGGCACATCGCCGGCCGTGCTCGTCTGGACGACGCTCGCGGGAACGACACCGAGTCGCGCGAGGGTGAACGCCGTGCCGAGCGTCGGATGCCCCGCGAACGGGAGCTCCGAGACCGGCGTGAAGATCCGGACGTCGTATCCACCCTCGCGGACCGCGGTGACGTAGGTGGTCTCGGAGAAGCCGATCTCCCTCGCGAGGACCTGCATCGTTACGCTGTCGAGGGCATCCGGGGGCTCGGGGACGACGCATAGCTGGTTCCCCGCGAACGGGGCGTTCGTGAAGACGTCCACGAGCGTGAACCTGACGCGCATCGTTCGAGTGTGGGTGGCGGCTATGCTTGGGCTCGTGCGGGCGTAGCTCAATGGCAGAGTTCCAGCCTTCCAAGCTGGCTATGCGGGTTCGATTCCCGTCGCCCGCTCCAGGGGTACCCTCCGGGTGGCGCCGGTAGCTCAGTCCGGATAGAGCGGGGGACTTCTAATCCTCAGGCCGCAGGTTCGAATCCTGCCCGGCGCGCCTTCCGCTCGGCGCCTCGTACGCGCTAGATCGAACGGGCCGAGCGGATCGTCCTGATCAACCCAGGCCCCGCACCACGCTGCGCCCACCGCGTCGGCCGAGCTCGACGAGCATGCCTCCGGTGCCGAGCAGCAGGAGGACGACGAAGCCGGCGAGGGCGGGATACAGCCATCGGGGCCGGATGGACGTCGCACTCACCGGGGGCGCTGCGCCGCTGTCCGGGAAGGTGATGGCTGCTCGCGCGGTGCGTTCGAGGAGTCCGCTGCGCAAGGAGATCTGTGCGTCCCAGGGACCGGCGGGTAGCTGCGTATCGAGGGTGAACATGACGAACTCAGTGTCACCGATCCCCAGGGTGATGCCCAAGGTCGCAGCGAACGGGCCGGCCCTGAGCCCCCCGGGGCCGTCCAACAGTTGCAATGCTCCGCTCATGTCGAGCGCTCGGCCGCCGGTGTTGTGAACGCTTGCGAGGACGATCGGTTGGCCGGCGGTTGAGCGTTCGGCGGTCAGCGAGTCGATCGTGAAGTTGGCGGCGGGTGGCCCACCGAGCCCGACGGAGAGGTAGATGCGGATGCCGACTCTGTTGACTTCGACGACGCCGCCAGCCGCAGCGGGAGCCGAGCGCGACTCCGCCCAGACCACGCCGTACTGCTCGCCGGGAGCCGCGTCGCTGGGAACGATCACCGTCACGGTGGCGATCACGCGCCCGCCGGCCGGGACGTCGGACGCGCCCGGTCGCACGGATGTCCACATGGACACGTCGTTCGGCGTATGTCCGGCGGCGCCCAGGAACGAACCGCTCGCGACGGTGGCAGCCGCGGCATACAGGACGATGTGCTGCGTCGAGGACGTGGTATTGGAGACCTCGATCCGGCGGTGGATGACGGCACCCGGGGCGAGGTGATCCACGATATAGACACGCGCTCGAGGATCGGCGAGTGCGTCGAGCGGAGCGTCGACGAGCCGCAGTCCGATGCCGCCCGCCGTTCGGAGAGTGGGGCGAGGAGCCGCGGTCGCTGCGCTGGCGGGCGCTGCGACCGCGGCGGTCAGTGCGAGAGCGGCAAGCACACCGTAGGTGAGCCGGGTGATGCGTCGGCGTGTTGCCGCAACCGCGCGCGGGACACGCTGTCCGGCGCGTACGTACCTAGACAACAGAGTGTGTGATCGTCGCGGAATAGATCCCGGCGGCCATGCCTCCCGGGACGGTGACGGTGATCGTCGGGTTCCAGGTTGCGGAGTTGTCCCCCGTGATCCCGGTCGCGGTGACCGCGGGCGAGACGCCGGTGAGGTTGCCCGGGTCGTTCGCCGTATACGTCGCGGTGCCCACCTTCGTTATCGCTCCGGCCGTGTAACCGACCGCGCTCGCCCCGATAGCCGGTCCCGCCGGCGGGGTGAAGGCGGAGGAGATGACGCTCGCGACCCAGGTCGAGCCGGCGACGGCGCTGCGCGCGTCGTCCACCTGGACCTGGCCCAGAGGGCCGCTGATGATCTCCCCGGCCACGCTGTTGTGCTGGGAACCCAGATTGCCGGCTGTCGCCGGCGCGCTGATCGACAGCGATCCTCCCTGCACGGTGACCGTGGCGGTGGTGACATCGGCCGCCGCCGAGGTGGGCAGGACGATGCCGAGCGCGAGCAGTGCGGTGCCGGAAAGAGAGACGAGCAGGGTGCGCGTTCGCATGATTGCCCTTCTTCTGGAGTCTTGAGCCCGAGCGCAGCGGTCCTGCGCCCTCGTAGGGTTCATCGACGTCCGTTCCTATGAACTGAAGTGAAATACGTGTATTCTCTCCATTTCGCACAGTGATCACCCCAAAATACCGAGAGAAGAGGGTTTGATGGACGAAAGGATGATCCGAGCTCTGGCGGCGGGAGCTCGCGCGTTCGCCGACAGCCTCGAGGGGTCCGATGGGAGCGCCGCCAGCGGCGGCCGGGAGTCCCCGGTGCCAGGGAGCGCCGAGAGCATGTACCGCGTCTTGGGTGCTGTTGCCGCTGTCAACGACGAAGAAGGCCGGGGTGTCGGAGACGACGAGATGCGGGCGATCGCGACGGCCGCAGGCATGGACCCGCGAGGGATGGCGGGCTACTACACGACAGCGGCTCAGCTCCTGGGGAAGAACGATCAAGGCCGTTGGATCACGGCCGTGGGGCGGGAACGCCTCCGGCAACTCGAACGTCGCTTCGGGGCGGCCGACGAGGCCTGACCGCGGTCACTCACCGGAACGTGAACCGGACGTACGACGACCACGCGCCCAGGTGATCACCGTCCGAGGCGAAGTACGAGCGGACCCGGAAGTTGTACCCCTTGCCACCGGCGATGTGCAGGAAGATCGTGTCCGTCCCATCGCTGCCGAGCGTGAACGTGTCCACCGCCGAGGGCAGCTTGTGCCACGCTCCCCCGGCGAGGTACTGGACCGCGACCCGGACGGTACCGCCAGGGATCTTGGGTTTGACGACGAAGTGGTAGAAGGCCTTGCAGCAGTTGTAGATCGCGGTGCCGTTGCGACGATCGACGTACTTCACCATCGAACCGACGACCACGACCCGCACATCGACCGAACGCTTGGGGCTCGTGCTCGGGAGCGTGCCGGCTCCGCCCAGGAACCGAGCTTGGTAATACGCGTTGCGGCTCGGCGTGATCTTCAGCTTCGCGACACCGCCGGCATCGACGTTGACGGCTCCGATCAACGTCTTGGTCCCGCCGACGATCCGGTAGAACCGAACCTTCGGCGTGTTCGTCACGCCGTGGAGGGTCGCGGTGAGCGTCACGGGGTTGCCGAAGACGACCGTTCGGCGGTTGGCGCTCAGGCCGAGGGACGTCGCGGTCTTCGCGACATCGATCTGGACGTCGGAGCTCGTCGCGGCGGTATGGGTCTCGTCGCCGGCCCACCTCGCCCAGTAGGTGTACGTCCCGCCGGAAGGCGGCACCACGTCGGTCGTGAACGTGAGATCCGATCCCAGCGGCACCGTGCCGACCACGCCGGTCCCCCCCACCGGACCGGATCGGTGGATCACCACGGAACCCGTGCGGAGACACCCGCCATCCGGGTTGGACAGGGCTCCGCTCAACGTGACCGTGTCCCCGTACACGATCGACGACGCCGACGGCGAAAGGCTGAGCGCGGTAGCCAGCTTCTGTGCGCCGGTGAGCTGCCGGAAGAC
>JALYLP010000619.1 GCA_030774195.1 Actinomycetota bacterium
CCGAGGACCACGCGGAGCCGAGGAAGAACACCGCCGCCGCGACGGCGCCCCAGAACAGCACGATGGCCCGGCGTCCCATCAGCCCATCCCGATGTGCGAGGCGACCGGTTGCACGGCCGCGTAGATGATCAAGGCGATGATCGTGGTCACCACCACGCCCGCCGCGATCATCATCGGGAGGCGCTTGCGCGGGCTCCGTTCCGGCGTCCGGTCCACGAACGGCACGATGAACAGGGCGAGGAAGATCGCGAGGGTCGCCCACAGGATCCCGCCGACACCCACCCAGTCCTCGATCGGGTAGACCCACAGCATCGGCCACGGCGGCTTCGTGATCTCGATCCCTTCGATCGGCGCCGGGCCGTGGGGCGGAGGCGCCAGCACCGCGAGGATGGTGAGGATCCCGATTAGGACCAGGGCGAGCGCTCCGAGCTCGGCGAGGTGCTTGGTGAACGGGCGGGTCGGTTCAGGTTCGGGCCCCTTACGGAACGGCGACGGCGCCATCTTCAAACGCTTGACGAGCATCAGGTGGATCGCCACCACGATGGTGAACAGGAACGGCAGAACCGCGATGTGCACCACGTACAGGCGGGTGAGGAACGAGATCCCTCCGAACGACGGCGAGAACCAGAAGCCGAAGCGGCCGAGGATCTTCCCGATCTCGATGTTGTGCTCGAGTGCTTCCAGGGACTCCTGGTCCCACTTGAGCACCGTTCCCGAGAAGAACAGGGTGGCCGTAATCCCGGCGAGGATCACGCCGAAGATCCAGTTGGCCTCGCGCGGGCGCTTGAAGGACCCGGACACGAACACCCGGAGGAGATGCAGCCCGATCAGCACGATCATCGCCATCGCGCCCCAGTAGTGGAAACCGCGGACGAACTTCCCGAACGAGACCGACGTGATGATCCGCCGCACGCTCTCGTGGGCCACGGCCGGATCCGGGTTGTAGAACTGCGTCAGGTAGATCCCGGTCGCGACCATCAGGACGAACGTGATGAGCGTGAGGCCACCGAGGGAGTATGCGAGCTTGTTGGCGTGCTCGGGGATCGGGTACTGCAGGCCTTTCAGCCCGAGCCGCTCGTCCAGCGCATCCCAGAACCGCCGGGTGGTTGAGCCCGCTGGCTCGGTCGGCGTCGACTCCACCGACGTCCCGAGCTCGCTCATCGGACCCTCCTCGCCAGCGCGAGCCCGGCCAGGATGAGCACGCCGCCGACCGCGAGCAACACCGGCTCTTTCGCGCCTCCGATCGGACTCCGATCCAGGCCCTGGAGATGAGCGAGCGATGGGCACGGCGACGAGAGCGCGGGAGGCCTGCGCGGTGCATCCTGCGGCTCGATCACGGGTGCTCCGGGGCACGCGCCGATCGACCGCTCGAGCAGGGTGAGGGCCTCATCGTTCCGCCCGGCATCGAGAGCGTCTTTGGCCTGCTGCACCAGGTCCAGCCGCACACCGCGCGCGTCGTTCGACTCCAGCGCATCTCCGACCTTGTCCATGGCGTGGTCGGTTACCTCGGCTGCAGGGAATTCCCCGGGATGCTCAGCGAGGATGGCGATCCCCTCTTGCACGTCGGTGATCGCTGGCACGTCCTCTTCGCCCGCGTGGGCCGATGCGGCAGACGTTGGCCCGAAGACGAAGGCGACCACGCCGAGGCAGACCACCGCGCGCGACAGTGCGCGCACACCATGCGAGTCTCGATCGTTCATATCAGACACTCCTCGCGAAACGCTCGACGGCTTCGATGAGCTCGGCGGCCTTCTCCTCTCCTCTTCCCTCTTCGATCGCTTCACGGACGCATCCATTCACGTGATCCTGGAGGATCAACAGGGCCGTCGCCTCGAGGCCCGCTCGGGCGGCGGAGATCTGGTCGAGGACGCCGATGCAGTACCGGTGGTCCTCCTGCATCCTGCGGATGCCCGTGACCTGCCCCTCGATCCGGCGGAGCCGGTTCGCGACGTTCTCGTGGTTGCCGCCCAACGCCGCCTCCTCGTCGATCCTCGCTGGGCAGGATTGCCCTACCCCCGTTGCGCATAGCATCGGCGCCGAACGATCGGCCCGCTGGTGCCAGAGGTCCCGCTCGGGGCGGGTCGGATGTCGGCGCCGTGCGAGCGACGGCTTCACACGCCCCGCGGGCGACGTTCACACGGTCTTCACACGCCCCGTCGAAGCTCATCCCATGCGAAGCGCGATCTCGCCTCACGTCAACGCGACCCGATCGCTCGAGGTCGTCGTCGTTCGAGCGCCGGCCTGCCACCTATGCGAGGACGCGATCGAAACACTCGACGAGATACGCGCGAGATTCCCGATCGACGTGCGGCTCGTCGAGATCGATTCCGATGAGGGCCGCGCGATCGTGGCTCGCTACCATCCCGCTCTCTCGCCGGCCGTGCTGATCGATGGTCGTCTCTTCAGTTCCGGCCGGCTCCCGCGGAAGAAGCTGCTGCGCGCGCTCGAGCAGGTGAACTGAGTGGGAGGCCTGCTGAGCGGTGGCTCCATCCTCGCCGCGTTCTTCGGTGGGGCGGTCGCGCTCTTCAGCCCATGCTGCATCATCTTCCTGCTTCCCTCGTACATGGCGACCGGAGTGAAGAACCGGCGCTGGAAGTTGCTCCCGCTCACGCTCGTGTTCGCATCCGGGCTCGCGTTGGTCCTGCTCCCGATCACGCTCGGGATCGGACTCCTCGCTCAGACGTTGGCCGACTTCCACACCCCGCTGTACGTGGCCGGCGGGCTTCTCCTGTTCGCGATGGCCGCGTTCTCGCTCTCGGGACGCTCGTGGAGCATGCCGTCGTTCATCCACGCCCCCGCGCCCGACCGCAGCGACTCGGCCGGCGTGTTCGCCCTCGGCGTGTTCTCGGGGATCGCGTCGTCGTGTTGCGCTCCGGTGCTCGCGGGCGTCATGACCTTGTCGGCTCTGTCGTCCTCGGTCGCCGGATCCGCCACCCTCGGGCTCGCCTACATCTTCGGGATGGTCTTCCCGCTGTTCCTGCTCGCGACGTTCTGGGACCGGCTCCGGCTCGGCGAGCGGCGTCTGTTCCAGAGCAAGGTCGTCCGGCTGCACGCCCTCGGGAGGACCTTCGTCACGAACACCGTGAACGTCGTCGTGGCGGTGGTGTTCGCGGCGATGGGCGGGTTCGTCCTCTACCTCGCCGCCGCGGGCAACCCGATGGGCGGCGGCGGGCCGCAGCTCGCCGTTGGCCGCTGGTTGACCGCGTTCTTCACCCGGGCGCTGGCCTTCCTCGACCCGGTCCCTCAGCCCATCCTCGGCTTGGCGCTGCTGGCCCTCGCCGCGGGCTTCATCATCGTCGCACTCCGGGGCAACCGCGAAGCGGAGCCCCCCACCGGAACGGGAGGTAGCTGCCATGAGCACGACGAAGGGACGACCGCGGGCGACAACGAGCTCGCATCCCAAGAGACGGCCGACGACCACGCGGAA
>JALYLP010000620.1 GCA_030774195.1 Actinomycetota bacterium
AGGATGATCGTGGAACTTGCGTCCGGAGCCGTTTACACCAACGGTGAGACGCCACCCCCGCCGGTCGCTCGACGGCAGCTGGGGAGTGGAGTTCTTCGAGCCGGTCGCTCCTGGCGAGGGCGAATTCGTCGTCCAGAAGCGCTCGGTGAGCGCGTTCGTGGGAACCGAACTCGAACGACTGCTGTTGATTCGCGACATCTCGACGCTGGTGCTGGCGGGTGGGATCACCAAACTTCGCCGTGGAGGGGACGGCTCGGCATGCCTCCGACCTCGGCTACCGAGTCGTCACCCGCTCCTATGGAATCCGGCCCTTCGCCGCCACGTCGACGCGGACGACCTCGACGGCGCGGAGGCGGCGTGGGAGCGCACGATGAACGCCCGCGACGAAACGTACTTCGCGCGCGAACGCGGAGAGGCGGTGTCCGATGAACCGGCGCCCGAGGAGGAGGCCGAGCCCATCGAGATGTTTCGAAGGCGAGGGCTACGAGGGGCTCGCGACCGCGGTGATGACGGCCGCGGTACGGCGGCTCCGCATGCCGCTGATCCTGAACGTGCCGAACCGCGGCGCGATGCCGGATTGGCCGACGATGACGTCTTGGAGGTGACGTGCATGACGGATGAGCACGGCTCGCATCCACTCGCGCAGGGACGGATGCTCCCCGCCGCGCGCGCGTTGATCGAGCCGCTCAAAGCCTTCGAACGACTCACGGTCGACGCCGCGATCAGCGGCTCCCACGACTCGGCGCTGAAGGCGTTGCTGGTGCACCCGCTCGTCGGATCCTTCGAGGTGGCGAGGTCGATCCTGGACGACTACCTGTCGGCCCACGCGGAGTTCCTCGGATACGTGACCCGCTAGCCGGTGGGTGAGCGGTCCGCCTTGGCCTGCACGATGCTGAACGCCGTCATCGGCTTGGTGAATCCCTTGAGCGTCAGCTCGCCGGCCGGCTCCGCGTCGACGAGGGCTTCCACCTCGTCGAACATCCGGTCGTTCACGAGGATCTGGCCGCTCGCTGCCTGATCGCACAGCCGCGAGGCGAGGTTCAGGACGGTCCCCACCGCCCCGTAGTCGTACCGTCCGTCGAACCCGATGCGCCCCAGGGTGGCGTAGCCGAGGGCCATGCCCACCGAGAAGTCGAGTCCGTGCCCACGCCGCTGCCACTTCGAGGTCAGCTGCGCCATCGCCTCCCGCATGGCGAGTGCCAACTCCACGGCGCGCGCCGCGGGGTCCGGAGAGGGAATCGGATCGTTGAACCACACCATCAACCCGTCGCCCGCGAACCACCCCACGGTTGCCTCGAACCGTCGGATCAGCGCACCCATCGCTTCGTGATAGTCACGGATGACGCCCATGACCTCCTCGGGCTCGGTCGTGACGCTGAAGGCCGTCCATCCCCGCAGGTCGGCGAACAGGACGGCGATTTCGCGTCGGTGGCTCTCGAGCATGTCCTCACCCGAGGAGAGAACGAGCTCGGCAAGCGTCGGGGACAGGAACCGCTTGAGCCGGTTGAGCCGTTCGAGCTCATCGACCTGCTCGGCGACCCGGGCTTCCAGGCCGGTGTTGAGAGCGGTGAGCTCGGCCGCCTGCGACTCGATCGTGTCGTGGTACTGCTTGATCCGGACGAGCGAACGAACGCGAGCGAACAACTCCTGCTGATCGAAAGGCTTGGGGATGAAATCATCCGCCCCCGATTCGATGGCGGTGACCCGATCGGCGCTGTCGCTCGACGTGATCATCACCACCGGAAGGAACCGCGTGGCGGGATCCTCGCGGATCCTGCGGCACACCTCATAGCCGTCCATGCCCGGCATCAGCACGTCCAACAGGACGAGGTCGGGTTGGTCCGCCTTCACCTTCTCGAGTGCCTCCACCCCCGACGTCGCCGGGATCACGGCGAAACCCCGGCTGCCCAGCATGGCCTCCAGCAGACGGACGTTCTGTGGGAGGTCGTCGACCGCCAGGACCCTCGGCTGGGCGGGCATCGTCAGGGAACCTCCTTCGGGATGCAATAGCCTCGTACCTGTTCGGGGAATTCGCGCACGCTGATGGGTTTCTCGAGGTAGCCGTCGAAGCCCTCGGCGAGGAACCGGTCCCTATCCCCCTTCATGGCGAACGAGGTCAGCGCGACGATCGGGATCTGCCGGGTGCGCGCGTCGCCCTTGAGGTGGCGGAGCGCTTCGATCCCGTCCATGTCCGGCAGACGGATGTCCATCAGGACCACGTCGGGCAGGTGCTCCGTGGCGAGCGCGATCCCGTCTCCGCCGCTTCCCGCATCGAGCGTCCGGAACCCCGCGAATCCGAGCACGTCGCGCGCGAGCTTCACGTTCTTGTCGTTGTCGTCGACGATGAGAACCAGCTCACCGGTCACAGGGACGGCTCGCGTTGGCGTATCGGCAGTGTGAAACGAAAGGTGCTCCCCGTCCCAGGCGCGCTCTCGACCCACAGGCGTCCGCCGTGGAGTTCGACGAATCTCCGCGCGAGCGGCAGGCCGAGTCCCGTTCCCTCCTGACGCTTCCCCGGATCTCCCCGCGCCTGCTGGAACTCCTCGAAGATGAGTTGCTGATCCTCGGGAGCGATCCCCGAGCCCGTATCGACGACGGCGACCTCCACGACACCGTCGGACACCTGAGCCGAGACATCGACCCGCCCACCCGGCGGGGTGAACTTGATCGCGTTGGAGAGCAGGTTGAACACCACCTGGTGGAGCTTCCGCTGGTCGGCCTCGATCACGATCTCTTGCGGATCGACGTTCAGGCGGAGCGTGATGCCGGCGCGGGCCGCGCGCTCCGCGAGCATGGTCACACCGCCCGTGAGTGCATCGCCCAGCGAGACGTCGGCCAGCTCCAACTCCATCCGCCCCGCCTCGACCTTCGACAGGTCCAGGATGTCGTTGATCAACGAGAGCAGGTGTCGCCCGGCGTCCAGCACGTCGCTCACGAATCCGGACTGCTGTTCGTTCAGTTCCCCGAACATCTGCTCGTGCAACACCTCGGAGAATCCGATGATCGCATTCAGTGGGGTTCGAAGCTCGTGCGACATG
>JALYLP010000621.1 GCA_030774195.1 Actinomycetota bacterium
CCGCTGCCGGTCGGCAGGGTGCTCGTCTACAAGGGCGTGCGAGATGGTCAGAAGCAGATCGACACGGTGACGGTGACCGATCAGACCAAGGTCCTCGAGGGGATCACGGCCACTACCGTCACCGACGTCGCGACAACGACGAGTGGCAAGCTGCTCGAGAAGACCACCGACTGGTACGCCCAGGACAAGCAGGGCAACGTGTGGTATCTGGGCGAGGACACCAAGGCCTACCTCCCGAACGGTCACGTAGACACCTCCGGATCGTGGCAGGCCGACGTCAACGACGGGGAGCCCGGCATCGTCATGGAGGCCGACCCGCAGATCCCCGACGCCTACCGGCAGGAGTTCCTGGCGGGGCAGGCCGAGGACACCGCGTGGATCACGGGCAGGGGCGGCTCGGTGACGATTCCCTACGGAACCGTGCATCACGTGCTGACGTCACTCGAGCACACCGCGCTCGAGCCCGACGTGGTCGACCAGAAGGTCTACGCGCCCGGGCTGGGGATCGTGACGGAGCTGGCGCTCGCCGGCGGGCAAGAGACCGCGCATCTCGTGAAGGTCACGGGCTGAACGACGAGGGGTCGGGCGGGCATGCGCGTTCTGGTCGTCGAGGACTCGGTGAAGATGGCAGCGCTGATCAGGCGCGGTCTCGAAGAGGCCGGCTACGCGGTCGACGTCGCCGGCGACGGTGAGGAAGCCACGTGGGCGGCGACCGAGAACCCGTATGACATCGTGACGCTCGACATCGTGCTCGGCTCGTCGACCGTCGACGGCTTCGAGGTCTGTCGGCGTCTGCGAGCGTCCGGCGTCACCGCGCCCGTGTTGATGCTGACTGCCAGGGACGCCGTCGATGATCGCGTTCGCGGCCTCGACGTCGGCGCCGACGACTACCTGATCAAGCCGTTCTCGTTGCAGGAGCTCCTCGCCCGCATCCGGGCGCTGGCCCGACGAGGGTCGGGTGAACGATCACCGGTGCTCTCGGTGGGGACCCTCAGGCTTGACCCCGCGACGCACGAGGTCCGTCGCGGCGACACCCGCATCGACCTGACCGCGAAGGAGTTCTCGCTGCTCGAGCATTTCATGCGCCACCCCGACCAGGTCCTCAGCCGTACGAACCTGCTCGACCACGTGTGGGATTTCGCGTTCGACGGCGAGTCGAACGTCGTGGAGGTCCACGTCCGCAACCTCCGGGAGAAGATCGATCGACCCTTCGGCCGCGCTTCGCTCCAGACAGTGAGGGGCACCGGCTACCGCCTGACGGGCGAGGTCGCCCGATGAGACGGTGGGGCCGCATGCCGCTCCGGACGCGGCTCACGGTCGCGTTCGCCGCCTGTACAACGGTCGTCCTCGGGTCCGTCGGGTTCTTCGCCTACGCGCGGATGGCCGCGAACCTGCTTGACGCGACCGACGCCGGCCTCCGCTCCAGGGCGGAGATCCTCGCCGCGGACGTTCGGGCCCACGGCCCGTCGCTCGCGAACGTGGGATCGGAGCTCATCGAACGCGACGAGGCGTTCGCCCAGGTCGCGGACGCCTCTGGTCGGATCCTGCAGTCGAGCTCCATCGTCGCGGGTGCGCCTCTCCTGCCACCGGCCACGATCCGGTCCCTTCCCGCGCCGCAGCTCTTTGATCGGAGCATTCCCGGGATCGACAATGTGACGCGCGTGCTGGCGGTCCCGGTTGAGACATCCGGCGGACCTCTGGTGGTCCTCGTCGGGTCGTCGCTGCAGGATCGAGCCGACGAGCTTCTGCAGCTCGCGGCCACGTTCGCGACCGGCGGACCCGCGGCGCTGGCGGTGCTCGGCCTAGTCGGATGGCTGCTCGCGGGCGCCGCTTTGCGCCCCGTCGAGCGGATGCGGACCGAGGCGGCCGAGATCTCCACCGCCGCCGCCACGCGCCGACTCACCACCCCTGAGGCCGACGACGAGATCTCCCGGCTCGGCCAGACCCTCAACCGGATGCTCGACCGGATCCAAGCGTCGGCCGAGATCGAGCGCCGGTTCCTCGACCACGCGAGCCACGAACTCCGGACGCCGCTCGGGATCCTCCGATCCGAGGTGGACCTGGCGCTCTCGCGCAGCCGATCCGTCGGTGAGCTCGAGGCGGCGCTCCGGAGCATCTCGGAGGAGACCGATCACCTTGCGCGTCTCGCCGACGACCTACTGCTCTTGTCAAGGGCGCACGAGGGGAACCTGTCGATCCACCCGGAGTCGGTGTCGCTGCGAGACGTGGTGGCGTCGGCGTGCGCCCGGTTCGAGCCGGCGGCCGAACGAGCCGGCGTCGGGATCGAGGTTGACGCGGCCGACGCCCGCGTGAG
>JALYLP010000622.1 GCA_030774195.1 Actinomycetota bacterium
CACGTGGACGCCGCGTACGGCGGCGCGGCCCGCCTGTCGACGCGAAACGCCGGGCGGGTCCCTGACCTGGATCGGGCGGATTCGATCACCGTGGATCCGCACAAGTGGTTCTTCCAGGCCTACGACATCGGCGCGCTCGTGGTGCGCCGGCGAGAGGACCTTCGCGGCACGTTCCATCGGTCGCCCGAGTACTACGCGTCGAGCCGTCCGGAGGACGAGCCATTGAATTGGTACGAATATTCGATCGAGGGCACTCGCCGGTTCCGCGCATTGAAGCTCTGGATGAGCTGGAAGCACCTGGGCACGAGTGGGTTGGCCGCGCTCGTCGAGTACAACGACGACCTGGCGGCATACCTCGCTGCGCGCTTTCGTGATGCGCCAGACTTCGAGCTCGCCGTCGAGCCGGAGCTCTCAGTGGTGTGTTTCCGTCACCTGCCCGAGGGTTGGGACGGCTGGCCGGCCGCCCGCCTCGACGCGTACCAGAACGACCTGCAGCGCGCGCTGGAGCTGGACGGCGCGGCCTGGGTCAGCGTGACCACGTTGCGTGGCCACACCTTCCTGCGCGCCGGCGTCGTCAACTACCTGTCGAGTGCCGCCGAGATCGACGGGCTGGTGGCCGCGCTCCGCCGCCTGTCAGAAGGCGTCCTCGAACACGTCGACCACCGCTGAGCCGTCGAGACGCAGACGCACGCTCGCCACGTCGAACCGCACCGCCACCGGGCGGACCTGCGTCTGTTGCAAGAAAGCTTCACCGACGGCGCGGAGCTTCCGTCGCTTCCGCGCATCGACGGCGTCGAAACCCGCTCCGAATCGAGCTCCGCGCCGGGTCTTGACCTCGCAGATCACGAGCAAGCCGCCACGCTCCACGACGAGATCCAGCTCTCCGATCCGGCAGCGCCAGTTGCGCGCAACGACCCGGAACCCCCGCCGGACGTAGAGCGTTTCGGTCGCCGCTTCGCCGGAGCGTCCCGTTCCCGGCCGCGCGTCCACGCGCAGACGATAGCGACGAGCACCGACACGGATCCGGGTCCGTCAATCCTCCGGAGTGCCGAGGAGGGTGGATGCGTCCTCGCGCCGCAACTCCTCGACGTTGACGTCGCGTTGCGTCATCACCCGGACGGTGGAGACGAATCGTGCGGGCCGGAACATGTCCCAGACCCACGCATCGATGAGTTCAACCTTGACCCATCCGCCTTCGAGCTGCTCGAGGTCCACCTTGTTGGCGAGATAGAAGCGTCGCTCCGTCTCGATGACGTACGTGAACATCGGGAGCACGTCTCGGTACTCCCGGTAGAGTTCGAGCTCGCGCTCTTCCTCGAACCGTTCGATGTCGTCTTCCATCAGCGATCCATGCTCTCACGCTCGCCCGCGGTTCGCTCAGACGAACCCCGGGAACGCGGGCTGGCCCACCCCGGCGAAGCTGAGCCGGTGGATCGGGGTGGGACCCAACCGTTGCAGGGCATCCCGGTGCGCCGGGGTGCCATACCCCTTGTTGTGAGCCAGATCGAACTCCGGGTAGTGGCGATGCAGCCGTCGCATGATCCGGTCGCGGGTGACCTTCGCGACGATCGACGCCGCCGCGATGCTCGCCGCAACCATGTCCCCCTTCTTCACGCCGAGCGCGGGACACGGCATCTTGGCCACGGGGAACCCGTCCGTCAGCACGTAGTCGGGAACCGGTTCGAGCGCGCGGACACACCGCCTCAGGAGCGCGAGGTTGCTGCGATGGAGGCCGCGCGCGTCGATCACATTGGGCTCGATCTTCCGGATCGTGTACAGGGACGCGTTCATGATCCGCTCGCATTGCACCTCACGTTGCTTGGCGGTAAGGAGCTTCGAGTCGCGGATCCCTATCCGATCGAAGTCGTCGGGCAACACCACCGCAGCGGCGACGAGTGGACCGGCGAGCGCTCCCCGCCCGACCTCGTCGACGCCGGCGATCCGGACGAACCCCTGCGCGCGCAGGGTCGACTCGTACCGGTCTAGATCCTCGGCTACAGCCATCCCCATCGATCTGGTGGCCATACCTTGACGAACGCCTTCCCGATCACCTTGTCGATCGGCACCAGCCCGACGCCCTCCGGTGGCTCGAAGCGGGAGTCGCCGGAGTGCGCCCGGTTGTCGCCCAGCACGTAGAGCATCCCATCCGGGATGGTCCGTTTCGAGAACGAGCGGGTATCCCGTTCCGGGTCTAGGTACGGCTCGTCGAGTCGCTCCCCGTTGACGAAGACGACACCTGCGTGGATCTCGACGATGTCGCCGGGCAGTCCGATCACCCGTTTGATGAAGTCCGGGTTCTCCGGCTGGGCGACGCCGATACCCTCCGCCAGCCAGTGGAGGACCCCCCCGATCGCCCCGCGGCCCTGATCAGGCGCCGGGTGTGGGTCGGAGAACACGATGACGTCCCCTCGATGGACGGCCGAGAAGTGGGTGCAGATCCGGCACACGAGGACCCGATCGCCCCGCTGCAGCGTGGGCTCCATCGACTCCGAAGGGATGTAGAACGCTTGGACGAGGAAGGTCTTGATGAGGATCGCGACGATGAGTGCGACCAGCACCAGGACGGGAAGCTCACGCCAGAAGCCGGAGTCCTCGCTCCGACCGTTGCGATGCGACGCCCGAGCGGGTCGATCGTCGTCGGCCACGGCGATGGCCGGCTCGTCGGGGTCGTGCGGCCGGTCGGCCACGGGCTACGCCTCGGCCCGCTCCTCGGCGTCGCCGTCGGGCGTCGCCTCCTGATCGGCCGGTACGGCCGACGTCTCGTCTGCCTCGGTGGACCCAGCGTCGAGCTCGGTCTCGTCCAGCGCCTCGGCGCCGGTGATGTCGGTGTCGTCGGCCTCCTCGGCGAGGTCATCGATCTGCGCCGCCTCGCGGTCCGCGGCGGCGGCCTCTATGGCAGCGACCTTCGCATCGTCGATCCGTCGCTCCTTGATGCGGGCCTTCTTCCCGCGGAGGTCGCGGAGGTAATACAGCTTGGCGCGACGCACCCGGCCACGCTGGAGCAGCTCGAGACGAGCGATCGATGGCGAGTGCAGCGGGAACGTCCGTTCCACGCCGACGCCGAACGAGATCTTCCGAACAGTGAACGTCTCGCGGATCCCTCCGCCCGAACGACGTAGCACCACGCCCTGGAACACCTGGACGCGCTCACGATTGCCCTCGACCACGCGGACGTGAACCTTGACGGAGTCGCCGGGGCGGAAATCGGGGATATCGTTGCGCAGGAAGGGCTGCTCGATCAGATCGGTCTTGTTCATGGGCGGCCACCGAGTGTACCAGCGACCTTCCGGCAGGCTGCCGGCGCGACGTCCGGCGCCCGACGCCTACGCGGAACGATCGTCTGCCAGATCGGGGCGGTTCCGCCCGGTCTTCGCGAGCGCAGCATCGCGTCGCCATCGGTCGACCTCGCCGTGGTTCCCCGAGACGAGGATCTCCGGAACCGCCATACCGCGGAACTCTTGCGGGCGCGTGTAGTGGGGGTGGTCCAGGAGATGGCCAGAGCTGAACGAGTCCTGCTCGTGGGACGTCTCCTTCCCGATCACCCCTGGGACGAGCCTGGTGACGGCCTCGATCAGGACGAGCGCAGGGAGCTCGCCGCCCGAGAGCACGTAGTCACCGATCGAGATCTCTTCCGCCGGCAACCCGTCGACCACCCGTTCGTCGACCCCCTCGTAGCGGCCGCACAGGATCGTGAGGTGCGGTTCGGACGAAAGCGCCCGAACGAGCTCCTGATCGAGGCGGCGGCCTGCCGGCGACGTGAGGAGCACCCGTCCTCGGTCGGGATCGAGCGACTCGACGCCGCTGAAGAACGGCTCCGGCTTCATGACCATGCCGGGCCCACCGCCGAACGGAGCGTCGTCCACGCTTCGATGCCGGTCCACGGTCCAGTCCCGGAGGTCGTGGATGTGGACGGCCAGCAAGCCCGCGCCGATCGCGCGACCCAGGAGGCTCCCGGAAAGGGGTCCTTCCACCACGGCCGGGAAGATCGTGAACACATCGATCCGCAC
>JALYLP010000623.1 GCA_030774195.1 Actinomycetota bacterium
TCGCCGATCGCTTGCTGCAGCGGCGCGACGGGGAACGCCCACCCGCGCGCGACCTGCGCCAGCAGGAGCGGGCCGCGCAGGTCCTCGCGGCCGGGCATCGTCGGCGGGACCGCGATGTAGCCGAACCGGAGCCCCGGTGCCAAGTGCGTCTTCCCGTAGGTGTAGATGTAGAAGGACCAGGGATACGAGGCGACCGGCGTCGGGTATCCGCGGCCGTCGTACACGATCCGGTTGTAGGCCTCGTCGGAGAGCAGGTAGATCGGCCGCCCGTTGCGCTCTCCGGCTTCGGTCAGGATCCGCGCGAGCGCGTCGAGCGTCTCGCGCGGATAGATCCTCCCGGTCGGGTTGTTCGGCGAATTGACGATGATCGCCGCGGTTCGCGGTCCGATGGCGGCCGCGATCGCGTCCAGGTCGAGATCCCACGTCTCCTGGTCGGCGGGGACCCGGACCGGGACGGCCCCCGACTCCAGGATCAGCGTCTCGTAGAAGAACCACGGTGGGGAGACGTACACGACCTCATCGCCGGGCCCCGTGACCGCGTGCAGACAGATAGACAAGCCTGAGAAGTTGCCGTTCGTCAGGAACACGTCCTGCGCATCGAACGGGAGCGAGAAGCGTTCGGCGAGGCTGGCCGCGACCACCGCCGTCGCGTCCTCTTCGTTCATCTTGTACGCGAAGTGATCGGCGGACGTCGGCGTCGAACCGCGGACCAGCGCATCCACGTACGCCTGCGGCGCCATGTCGTGCGGGTTGCCGAACATGAAGTTGGCGATGCCCGGGCCCGATGCTCCGCGCACGTCCGGACGACTCGCCCACGTGACGAACGGCCCGATCACGTCGAACAAGACGCCCATCCGGGGTGAGACGTACGGCCGTTCGATGGTCATCCCTTCACTCCCCCCAGCCGGAAGTTCTCCTCGCCGAGCGGCTGCATCAGGTCGCGCCCGAACACGTCCATCAGCCCTTCGACCTGGCTCTCGTGTGCAGCGATCGCCTGGAACTTGAGATCACGGAGATCGTCGGGAAGCACGAGATGGAGTGCGAGCTCCTCGATCGGCGTCTCCGGCGGGCTGCCCGGAAGGAAGATGTTGAACTGCTCGAGCTTCGGGACCCATTCGGCGGTCCACTCCGGTGTCTGCGTCGCGTACAACAGCCGAGCCCCCGGTTTCGCGATGGACTCGAAGGCATCCGTCGTCCACCGGCTGACGTCTTTGTGACCCTGATGACCCGTCATCCCGTCGGGGCCGAACGTCACGACGGTATCGGGATCGACCTCCGCCATGATCGCTTTCACCTGCTCGGCTCCCGACTCATCCAGGTGAGCCTGCATGTCGACGTCGACCGGGCCGTCCAGGAACCGATGCTCGCGGACACCGAGGATCTGGAGCGAACGGAGCAGCTCGGCGGTGCGCACCGCGCCCATCGTCGACGGTGGCCACCGATCCTCGTCCATCGAGCCGCCTTCGCCGCGGGTGGCCGTGACGTCGACGACCCGGTCCCCCGCGGCTGCCGACGCGGCCATCATCCCGGCGCTCGTGTAGATGTCGTCATCCGGGTGCGCCCAGACGAGCAGCGCCGTCCCAAGCGACTCCATGATCAGCCCACCTGCCTCACGAAGTGATACGCGAACGTCGTCGTGCAGGGAGTCTGCCGTAACTCGAGGAACGATGCACCCGAGAGCGTGCCGGCATCGGAACGAGGCCTACCCTGGATCGACGCCGGAATCGACGGTAGACAGGAGGGTTCGGAGTCGGTCGCGGAGGCCGTCCGGGACCTCATGTTCCGCGCACTTCACCTGGATCAGCGCCTTGAGGTGCACGCGGAACGTGGCCTTGTCCGTGCACTGGTTGCACCCGGAGAGGTGACGCTCCACCTTGGCCCGGATCACATCGTCGACCTCATGATCCAAGAACCGCTCGATCTCTTGAAGCGTCTCTTCGCACTCGGGCCCGCACTTAGGCATCGACCAGTCCCCGTTCTTCCGCCGTCTGCCACAACACACGCTCCAGCGCTTTCCTTCCCCGATGCAGACGACTCATGACGGTTCCGATCGGGGTATCCATGATCTGGGCGATCTCCTTGTAGGAGAACCCCTCCACGTCGGCGAGGAGGACGGGTATCCGGAAGTTCTCGGGCAACGACTCCAGGGCCTTCTTCACGGCCTCATCGGGGATCCGATCGAGCACCTCGTCCTCCGCTGAGCCCTCGACGTTCTGTCCGCCGAGCCGGTCGAAGAGGTACCACTCGTCCGCGTCGTCAGGTCCCTCGACCGTCTGCGGCTCGCGCTGCTTCTTCCGGTAGGTGTTGATGAAGCTGTTGGTCAAGATCCGGTACAGCCACGCCTTGAGGTTGGTCCCTTCCTGGAACCCCGCGAACCCCCGGTACGCCCGTAGGTAGGTCTCCTGCACCAGATCCTCCGCGTCGGCAGGGTTCCGGGTCATCCGGAGCGCCGCCCCATAGAGGGACGGCAACAACGGCAGCACGTCGCGCTCGAAGCGCTCGCGGAGGGCCCGGTCGTCTTGGGCTGTTTGCGCCATCGGCCACCAGGGTAGCGCGCGCCGTCCAGCGTGAGGCGGCCCTCCGGCGCAGCGGTTCCGGCGGCGACTCCGCCGCGTTGCCTGTCATTGGCGCAGGTCGATGGCATGATGGAGCGACCATGCCCGACAACGATAAGAGCAACGGTCGCCGTTCTGGGTCCGATGGGCCATCCGGCCCCGGCATCCCGAGGACGCGACTCACCCCTTGGATCTTGATCGCCCTAGTTGTCCTTGCCCTCGTCGCGTTCAACCAATGGTTCTCCACGGCTTCCCGACAGAGCATCGATCTGTCGAAGTTCTATCAGCTCGTTGACGAAGGCAAGATCACCCCAGGATCGAAGGTCACGATCTCGGCCACGCAGGTCTCCGGCTCCTACACCGACGACAGCGGGACCCATACCTTCGTGGCGACCCTCCCCGGGTCCAACTACGACCCGTCCACCACGCTCGAACCCAAGCTGCAGGCGAAGGGGATCGATTACACCGGCACCCAGCCGAGTCCGTGGTTCTCGTTGCTCGCGAGCATCCTGCCGCTGGTGCTGTTGATGGGGATCGCCTACTACTTCTTGTTCCGCCGCGTTGGGGGCGGTGCGGCCAACCCGCTCAACATGGGCAAGAACAAGGTCAAGATCTACGACCGCAAAGAGATGAAGACGACCTTCTCGGATGTCGCGGGTGTCGACGAGGCGAAGGAGGAGCTCAAGGAGATCGTCGAGTTCCTGAAGAACCCCAAGAAATATCAGCGCCTCGGCGGTCGGATCCCTAAGGGCGTACTGCTGCTCGGTCCCCCCGGGTGCGGCAAGACGTTGCTCGCGCGGGCGGTCGCCGGTGAGGCGAACGTTCCGTTCTTCTTCATGAGCGGCTCCGAGTTCGTCGAGATGTTCGTCGGCCTCGGAGCGGCCAGGGTGCGAGAGCTCTTCCAGCAGGCGAAGGAGAAGGCCCCCGCCCTCGTGTTCCTCGATGAGATCGACACGATCGGCAAGGGTCGCTCCGGCGTCATGGGCGCCGGGTTCGGAGCCCACGACGAGCGTGAGCAGACCCTCAACCAGCTCCTCGTCGAGATGGACGGGTTCGACTCGTCGAAGGGCGTCATCATCATGGCCGCCACCAACCGTCCGGACGTGCTGGACCCGGCGCTGGTCCGCCCGGGCCGGTTCGACCGGCAGGTGGTCGTGGACCCGCCCGACCTCCGCGGTCGGGAGG
Source organism: Actinomycetota bacterium (assembly GCA_030774195.1). GTDB lineage: Bacteria > Actinomycetota > UBA4738 > UBA4738 > HRBIN12 > AC-51. The sequence continues at coordinate 3,741 of JALYLP010000623.1, forward strand.
AGATCCTTCGGGTCCATGCTCGAGGGGTCGCGCTGGATCCCACCGTCGAGCTCCGCATGATCGCGGCGCGGACCCCGGGATTCACCGGCGCGGACCTGGAGAACGTGGTCAACGAAGCGGCGCTCCTCGCAGCCAGACGGGAGAAAAACTCGGTGACGATGGACGAGCTCGAGGAAGCGATCGACCGGGCATCCATGGGGCTGGAACGGAAGTCACGGGTGATCAGCGGGCGTGAGAAGGTGCGGGTCGCCGCGCACGAGATGGGCCACGCCCTCGTCGCCCACTTCTGCGAGAACCTCGACCCCGTCCACCGCGTCACGATCGTCGCGCGTGGCACGGCCGCGCTCGGCTTGACCATGACGCGGCCGCTCGAGGACCGGTACATGGCGACCGAGCCGGAGCTGAAGGACATGCTCGCTTTCGCGATGGGTGGTCGTGTCGCCGAGGAGATCGTCTTCGGCGAGGTCTCGACCGGGGCCCAGAACGACCTCGAGAAGGCGACGCAGATCGCCCGCGCGATGGTGGCCGAGTACGGGATGAGCGACAAGGTCGGCCCGCTCTCGCTCGGCCGCGACGACCCCAACGCGTTCTGGCAGCAGCCCAAGATCTCAGGCGAGACCGCCCAGCTGATCGACCAGGAGACCCGGCGGCTGCTCGATGAGGCGCACGACAAGGCCGACAGGATCTTGAAGGAGCGGCGTCAGCTCCTCGACGAGCTCCGCGATCTCCTGCTCGTCGTCGAGACGATCGACGGCGACGACATCGAGGCCTACGCGACCGGCACGAAGCGCGTCCCGGACCCGGACACGGCGAGGCGCGAGCAGGACGAGCGTGCCGCCGCGGCGGCGGCGGTCGCGTCCAAGCCGGCGACGGCCGTGCATGCGCGGCCGGCGCGGGCGCCGGTCATCCCGCCGGCACCCCCGCTCCCTGCCGACTAGCTCCGTTCTCCCGGCTTGCCGGACAGCACGAGGTCCCATCGGTCACGCCATCGGTCCAGGAACCGGTAGAAGTTGCGCTTGGACCACGTGGCCCGCTCGCGAGGGGACGTCCCGAACCACATCCGATGCTCGTGCTTATCTACGGGGAGCGCGATCACCTCGCACCGATAGCCCGCGTCCTTGACGCGGAACGACCACTCGATGTCCGCGGTCCGATACCACTTGAACTTCTCATCGAAGAAGCCCGCCTCCGTCAGCATCTCGCGACGGAACGCCATCAGGTAGCCCTCGATCGCATCGCAGGGACCAGCGCCGGGCGCCTCGTCGAACTGGCGCAGGTCCGTCGTGACGATGCCGAACGGGCCGCAGACCCCGAGC
>JALYLP010000624.1 GCA_030774195.1 Actinomycetota bacterium
GAGCAACCCGCAGCATGCCGAGGGAAGCGTCGACGCCGACGGCGTCGGCGCCGAGCCCGCGGGCGACCTCCGCGGCGACGCCGGTGCCCGTGCCGACGTCGAGCACTCGCTGGCCGGCGTGGATGCCGGCCAGCACGAGCAGGTCGCGGGCCGGCTCGACGAACCGAGGGGAATGGACGCGTTCGTAGGTGATCGCCACGTCGTCGTAGGACCGCCAGTCGTCCATGAGGCAGCAAGGGTACCGGCGGCGGCTGTGAACGACGGAAGGGTCTGGTCGCCGCTCCCTGGTCGCCGCTCCGTGACCGCCGCTCCCTGGTCGCCGGTCCGTGGCCACTACCCTGAGCCGCGATGTCGGGGTCTGTCCCAGGGTCGAGCGCGTGACGGGGGTCGCCGGGGTCCTGGCGCTCATGCTCGCCGAGACGGTCGCCGGCGCCGCCACGCTTACCTGGATCTCTCCGCTCTGGAACGAGACGAAGCGCTCGTACTTCGCCCTGTGGAGCGTGCTCGCGACGCTGCTGTTCGCGTGGCCCGCATGGTTCGCGGCGTCATCGGGCGCTGTCGCGGGTGACACCACGGGCAGGTGGGTGATCCGGCTGTCGCTCGCGGTAGCGGTGCTGGGGACCGCTTCGGCGATCGCGTTCCTCCTCCGGCAGCCGACGGTGGGACGGATCTTCGGGATCGTCTCGGTGCCGGTCTCCCTCGCGGTCCTCGCCGTGATGGCCGCGACGGGACGGCAGGGGTACGCGGTGTCGCTGTTCCAGCTGGCAGCGGGTGCGGCGTTCCTCGGCGCCGCCTACGATGGCCTGTTCCTCGGACACTGGTACCTGACCGACCGGAGACTCTCACGGCGGCCGATCGGCCGCTACACGCTGGTGCTCATCATCGCTACGTGCGTCGAGATCGTGGCGATCATCACGAGCGGGTTCGGCGGAACGCCGTCCTCCGCGCAGCTCAACCCGTTGCTCACGGCGGGCGCGCTCGCGCCGTGGGTCGCCATCGGGATGGCCGCTGCGACCCTCTTGATCGCCGCGCTCGTTCGGGCCGCACTCAAGGGCGAACGCGCGTCCGCGGTACAGTCCGCCACCGGGTTCTACTACCTTGCGGTCGTGACCGCGTTCACCGCCGAGATCGCCGTGAAGACTCGATACCTACCAGGGGGTTGACGATGCGCGCAGCCGTGATCGTCATCGGGATCATCGCCCAGATGGTCGCGTGGTGGAGGATCTCCTCCGGCCGTGTGACCGTGTGGCAGCTGATGCCCTTCGTGCTCGGCGCCATGGGGATCGCGGCCCTGCTGCTGATGCCCCCGCCGCAACGGACGACCGGCGTGGGTGAAGCGCTCGCGGTGGGTGCGGGGGCCGGCTTCGCGTTGTTCCTCGGGACCCGGGTGTTCGTCGCGATCGCCTCGCATTGGGGGCCCTTCGCTCGTCACGTGGAGGAGGCCTATCGCGAGGCGGCCGAGGAGCCGGTCCGGGCGGCCCTCGTCCTGTCGTTGCTGGTCTCGGTCCCCGCGGAGGAGATCTTCTATCGAGGACTCGTCCAGCGGACGCTGTGGGGGACACCGCTCGGGGCCGGCGGCGCCGCGATCGCGGTGCTGGTGCTGTACGTGCTCGGGAACCTGCCGTCGCGATCGCTCCCGATCGTTGCGGGGGCGGTGGTCGGCGGCGCCGTGTGGGGAGCGCTCGCCTGGTGGTCGGGCAGACTCGCCGCACCCCTCGCGAGCCACATCCTTTGGACCGGACTGATGCTCGTGCTTCCCCCGAGGGTCGGGCGGGAGGCACCGGCGTGAGCTTCGTGTCGACGGCAGTACAGCGGGTGCTGGAGGACGGGCAGTTCTGTGCGGTCGCCGCCCCGACGCCGAACGGCCCGCACTGCACGCCACTCGTGTTCGCGTACAGCGGCGCGAGGATCTGGTTGACCACCTCCCGCCGGTCGGTGAAGGCGAGAGCGTGGCGGGTCGACCCGTTGACCGCCGGGCTGATCCGCGACGGGGATCTCTCCGTGGCCTTCACGGGGACCGTGAAGACCTACGA
>JALYLP010000625.1 GCA_030774195.1 Actinomycetota bacterium
GATCACGCGCACCTTCAACTCCGGCGCGTGCTGCCGGAGGAGATCGACGGCCGCGAGCGTCTCGAGCGTCGGCACATCGCCGCAGCAGGCCATCACCACGTCCGGCTCGTCCTCTCCGTCGTTGCTCGCCCACGCCCAGATCCCGAGCCCGCGCGTGCAAAGCCCGACTGCGTCGTCGATCGACAGCCAGTTCAGGGCAGGCTGCTTTCCGGCCACGATCACGTTCACGTAATGCCGGCTGCGCAGACAGTGGTCGGCCACCGAGAGCAGGGTGTTCGCGTCGGGCGGCAGGTAGACCCGGATGATCTCCGCCTTCTTGTTCACGACGTGGTCGATGAACCCGGGGTCCTGGTGGGAGAACCCGTTGTGGTCTTGCCGCCACACGTGCGAGGTCAGCAGGTAATTCAGCGACGCGAGGGGCTGCCGCCACGGGATGTCCCGCGTCACCTTGAGCCACTTGGCGTGCTGGTTGAACATGGAGTCGACGATGTGGATGAAGGCCTCGTAGCAGTTGAACAGACCGTGGCGCCCGGTCAGCAGATAGCCCTCCAACCAACCCTGGCACAGGTGCTCGGAGAGCACCTCCATCACGCGGCCGTCGCGAGCGAGATGGTCATCCGTGTCGAGGGTCTCCGCATCCCACGCGCGATCGGTCGCATCGAACACTGCCGACAGGCGGTTCGACGCGGTCTCGTCGGGACCGAACAGCCTGAAGTTCTCCGGATTGTTCGCCATCACGTCGCGCAGGAATGCACCTAGGACCCGCGTCGCCTCGTCGGTCGTCGTCCCCGGCTTGGGCACGTCGACGGCGTAGTCCCGGAAGTTGGGGAGCGAGAGATCGCGAAGCACCGAACCCCCGTTCGTGTGGGGGTTGGCGCTCATCCGCCGGCCGCCCACAGGCGCGACCTCGGCCAGCTCGGGCATCGGCGCGCCCGTCTCGTCGAACAGCTCCTCGGGCCGGTAGCTGCGCATCCAGGTCTCGAGCGCGGCGAGGTGCTGGGGGTTCGTCTTCACCTCCGCGAGCGGCACCTGGTGCGAACGGAACGTCCCCTCCACCGGTAGTCCATCGACCTCTTTCGGACCCGTCCAGCCCTTCGGCGTTCGCAGGACGATCATGGGCCAGCGAGGCCTTGCGGTCATCGCCCGGGCCTCACGCCGTATCGCGGCGATCTCGCCGAGCACCTGATCCATCGTGGCGGCCATGCGCTGGTGCATTTCCTCGGGATCGTCGCCCTCGACGAACCGCGGCGCGTAGCCGAAGCCGTCGAGCAGCGCACGGAGCTCTCGAATAGGGATCCGGGCCAGCACGGTGGGGCTGGCGATCTTGTAGCCGTTCAGGTGCAGGATCGGCAGCACAGCCCCATCGGTCACGGGGTTCAGGAACTTGTTCGAGTGCCAGCTGGCGGCGAGCGGCCCGGTCTCGGCCTCGCCGTCCCCGACAACGCAGCACACCAACAGGTCCGGGTTGTCGAACGCCGCCCCGTAGGCATGGGCCAGGGCGTAGCCGAGCTCGCCTCCCTCGTGGATGGAGCCCGGCGTCTCCGGAGCAACGTGACTTGGGATGCCGCCGGGGAAGGAGAACTGCCTGAACAGCCTGCGCATCCCGTCCGCATCGCGGGTGATGTCCGGGTAGATGTCCGTGTACGTCCCTTCGAGGTAGGCGTTCGCCACGATCCCCGGACCCCCGTGCCCGGGTCCGGCCACGTACATCGCGTTCAGGTCCCTGGCCGCGATCGCCCGATTCATATGGACGTATATGAAGTTGAGGCCAGGCGTCGTACCCCAGTGCCCAAGCAGGCGTGGCTTTACATGCTCCGGCGTGAGCGGCTCGCGTAGCAGCGGGTTGTCGAGCAGATAGATCTGACCGACCGAGAGATAATTCGCGGCCCGCCAGTAGGCATGGATCCGCCGAAGCTCGTCCGGCTCCAGCGGGAGCGTCGACCGCTCGGGGTCCGGCGTGTGTCCGTCCTTCCCAGTCCCATCACCCATCGTGTGCCCTCCGATCGGCTCGTCGAGGATGAGCGTAGTCGGCGGCGGAGGTCGCCGCGGGAGGGCTACTTCGCTGGCTTGGCGAACAGCTCCGGGAGCTCTTAGCTCGGCGGTTCTCAGCTGCAAGCGGACGAACCTCGTCGACCTTGAAGCCGTTCGGCAAGCCCAGGGAGCGAGGCGGCGCGGCCCAGCATCGATGACCTCGGCTGGTCGACCGGATTCGAGGACCGTCGACCAAGACCGTTGCGGGTTCGTAGACCCACACCAATGGCCGGAGACCGTCGATTCGGTCGTCCTTCGGACCGTCGCTGGGCTGAGGCCGCAGGGGGTTGGACTAGGGGATCGTCTCGGCCGGCAGCGTGTACCGATCAGCAATCGCATCGAGGATCCGCCGCCGGCTCCTTGCGGGGTCGCTGTCGCCCGAGGCCTCCTCGGCGGCATCGGCGAGACCGTCGTCCTTGACCGCCTCGCGGAACCAGCGTGCGTAGTCGCCGCGCACGAGGTGCCACTGCCACGTCTCGTCGTCCACGCCCTCGGCCATCTGCACGAACAGCGTGAGGTTCTGCACCCGCAGGTTCAGCCGCCCCTCCGAGCCGCGGAAGTAGAACGCCTTGTCCTGCAGGTCGCCTTGCGCGTACTTCCGGACGTGCCGCCGTCGCTCGCCGGTCGGCTCGGCCGGCGTGAAGGCGAAGGGCTCGTCCGGCAGGAACCACGCAACGGCCCGGCCGTCTCCTGCCTCACCGGCGGTAGATGGGACCTGGATCCCGCGCGCCTCGGCGAACGTGCGCAGCGAGTCGGCCGCCCCGCTCGTCGGCGTCAGGACGACGTTCACGGGGTCGAGCGCCTCCGGGCTCATCGCGTCCGCGTGCACCGTCACCATGAGCAGGGACCCGAGGCGGCGGGGGAGCGTCGTCTCGGTGGTCTGCAGGCCGGCGGGCAGGAGATGATGGGCCTCGTCGACGATCATCCAGTGCGGCCGCCCCGTCCGTGACCGGAGCTCCTGGATCCGAGGGAGCAAGGCCTCGAGGAACCCCGGGCGATCGTCGAGCCGGATCCCGAGAAGGTTCAGGACGACGTGGCTGCGGGGGTCGGCCAGCAGGCCAAGCGCTTCGTCGACGGTCGGGGGCCGGTCCGGGGCCCCGAGGACCGTCGCGCGCTCGAGCTCCTCGTAGTCGCCCTCCGGATCGATGAGGCAGAACTGGTAAGAGCGTTCCACCAGCTGCTCGAGGAACGCCGTGACGAGCGTCGACTTCCCACTGCCCGACGGACCGGTGACGAGGACGTTCGTCCGGGAGGGCCGAACGGCGACGGGTTCGTCGCCGTCGCGCGTCCCGAGCGGGATGTCGTGCCGGCGGACGCGCTCGTCTAGGTGCTCAAGATCGCTGTCGAGCATCGTCTCGATCAGCTCGACGACGCCGTCGCCCCGCTCTCCCTCGGTGAGGTGGTCGCACCGCTCCTTCACCCCGGGGAGCGCGTTCGCGACCGCGACCGACAGCTCGCACAGATCGAGGAAGGCGTGGTCGTTCTGCGCGTCACCGATCCCCACGACGTTGTGTGGCGAGAGGCGGAGGTCGTCGAGGGCCGCGGCCAGCCCGCTCGCCTTGTTCACGGACGCCGGCAGGACCATCACGGCGCCCTTGTTGAAGATCACCTGGAGCTCGAGGCCGAGGTCCCGGATCGTCGCGAGGACGACGGACTCGTTCGGCTCCCAGGTCGCGATGATCACCTGACCGACGGACAGGGGGTCGACGCCCCGCCGTCGCAGCTCATCGGCGAACCCCTCCGGCGGCGCCTCAGCGAGCACACGAACGTCCCTGGTCTCGGGGTCGAATACCACGGCGCCGTTCTCGACGACGACCCGATCGAACACGTCGAGCCGGTCGAACGCCCGCCGCAGGTCCTCCAGCTCCCGCCCGCTGACGAGGATGATCCGACGCCCGCTCTCGCGGACCCGGCGGACAGCGTCGACGACCGGCTCCGCTACGCGGCCGTCGGTCGCGAGCGTGCCGTCGTAGTCGCAGACCAGCGTGATGTATCGCACGGAGTCCTACCCGCCGCGGCCGGGTGTCCCTCGGGCGGAAGGGTCATCCGGAGGAGGCCGCGGCTCGCTTGGCGGGCTTCGCGAGGCGCGACTTGTGGGGTGCTCGCGGAGCTGTTGGCTGACGCGGAGCTGTTCGCTGGTGTGCATCCGCAGGAACGGCTGGACGCGCCGAGTATCTGCTTGAGGTTCAGTCACCCTGAGCCTCAGCAGCAGTCGGCTGTCTCTACGAGTCAGCAGCGAGACAAACCGCTCGTCGAAGATCTGCACGTGAGCCACAGATTCGGAAAGGCCGACGATCACAGCCTCGAACTCGTACCGAGGGGGCGGGTTCCCCGAACGTCGCCGGCGGGTGCGACGCCCGGGGCCGGCCCCTTGATGTGGACGGCGCTGCCCCGACGCCGGGCCCAGGTGGTCGGGACTTTGGCTGAGTTCTCCGCCTCGCGCCATCCGCCTACTTCTAGCGGCGCCATGAGAACCCCAGGCATCATTGGATCGACGGGAAACGGAACATTCGCGGAACTTCTGCCAAGGCACTCGCATGGCTCTTGGAGCGACCCGGATTCGCTTCAGACGGAAAGGGTCTCGAAGAGAACTGGACGACACGGTGGAGTCGAGAGAAAGCGACCCCGCGTTCACGATTCCGCAGCCCTGAGTGGTTCCTCCGATCCCCGCCCTTCGTTCATCGGCCACGGTCCCGTCATTCCTTGAAGCGCACCGCCTCATCTGAACCGCCCGGTAGGGTTGCCGGCGCTGTACGAGTGTGCTCCGGTTCCGGCGAGCTTTCCGCCGTCGACGATCAGGTATTCCTCGCGGATCGGTCGACCTCGAGGCCATAGGTGGCGCCGCCGTCTGGTCAGGTTTCGTTGCGATGCCTGGGAGGGTGGCGAGGAGTCGTACCGCGTCCTCGGTCACGACGTTGAACTCGCCGGCGTCGGCCGCCGCCCTCAAGTAGCGGAGCTGGTCGTCGATTCGACTTCCGTCGGCGGTGTCGAGCGCGATTCGGTCGCGGATCCACTCGAGGGTCGCCACGGTGCCGTTGACCGCGACCGCGTCCTTGGCCTCCGCATCCAAGATGAGCTGGCGCGCCCAAACGTCGAAGCGGGACATGTCGATCTCTGCAGGTAGCCGATACTGGAGCTGAAGGTCGAGGCTCGCGTTCGCAACGTCGAGAGCCGCGTTGAATGGCGAGGATGAGTGGTTCACCGAGCCCCTGTTCGAAGAGACCTTGTTCCTCGGCCCCGGCGAGGATGTGTCCGGTGAGCCGCGCCTGCTCGTCATCAACGGGGCTCGGCCCGGGCTCGTCGGCCCCTAGCTGAGAGGCGTGCTGCGCGGTCGCCGAAAGCGCGGCCTCCTTCGGCGACTACTCCGCCGCCGCGGCTGACCTCGCGGCCGCGACGCTTGCCTCCCGTCCCGAAGGGGCTCTTGTTCGTCGGCTTCGTGGAAAGGCCGAGGCTGCTCGCCTTCTGCTGCACGGCACCGGGACTCCCTTTGGACTGGAGGCCGAAGGAGGTGGCGCAGCTCAAGAAGGAGCTGCGCTCCAACACTCCCACCCGCCTGATCGGGCACCACCTCAAAACGACGATCCCTTCCGTCGCACTCATGACCCCTCCCTCGCAAGCACTCCCATCAGCGACGGTGGCGCCACGCTAACAGGGACAGCCCGAATGTTTGTCGGGAATTGGACAGTGCGGCAGACGTTCACGCTCAGCCGGCCGCTGTAGACGGGCGGCGGACTCGCGCAACCCGACCCGACTCCCGAGCGCTGACCCCCATGCTTTGATGGCCGCGAGCGGGGGTCCGGGCCCTGCTAACCCCTCACAGATCCCGCACAGATCCCGCATGACGTCGGGAAACGACGGGAAACGTCCGGATCCGGTCGGCAGCCGAAACAGCAGGTCAGGGCAGGTCTTCCGGGCTTCATTGCAGGTCGTAGACTTGGCCCAGCCCACCCTCTCAAGGTGGAGACACGGGTTCGAATCCCGTTGGGACTACCGGGACGAACGCGGCGTCGGGTCACGCGCAGACACCGTTCTCACGCCGTTCTAAGATTCCTCACTCATGACCTGCGGTCG
>JALYLP010000626.1 GCA_030774195.1 Actinomycetota bacterium
GCGTCGGACTGCTCCGGGTCGGCGATCCTCGCGGAACCGGCCCCCCCGCCCACGAGACGAACGCCTGAGCTTCCGAGTCCTGCCAGATCTGACGCGCCGATTCATGACGTCGCGCAGCCGGTACTTGGCATACGCTTCTGCTCGCCGCTTCGCGATGCGCGGAGGGATCGTCGTGTCCGATCGCTATCCCCTTCCTCAGATCGCGCTCATGGACAGCGCGGCGACGGCTCGCATGTTCCGGGCCTCGGATCCGAGTAGGCTCCTCGGTTTCCTCACGCGCCGGGAGCGCCGATACTACGACCGGATCCTGTACCCGGACATCCTCATCGCGCTCCGGGTCCATCCGGACATCGCGGCGCAGCGCAAGCGCGGGGAGGACGACGAGGACCGCGTGCGCCGCCGGTCGCAGGAAGCCTGGCAACTTGACTGGCGGCGGACCCCGGCCGTTGTGGTCGACGCGGATCGGCCGAAGGACGAGGTCCTTTCAGAGATCAGGTCGATCATCTGGTCGGCCCTGTAACGGCGAGGGGGTGATCCGGTCTGGCTCGCACCACACGGAGCACACCTCTCGATGAGGAAGGGGCCCGGCAGCGCGCCTCAGAGGCGCCGACCGAGCCACGCCGGTCGTTGAGACGGCTGGGCACCAGGATCTTTTCCGACGGAAGCCTCACGAAGAAGGCATCGCTGAACTCGCTCGCGATCGTCGCCGACTTCGCTGCCCGAACTGTCGTTGGTTTCGTCGTGAACCCCATCCTGGTGAGGAGCCTCGGCGACGTGGGGTTCGGCAACTGGCAGGTGCTGCAGCGCTTGGTCGGTCACGCGAACCCCGCAGGAGGACGGCCTGGCGAAGCGCTGAAATGGTTCGTCGCGAACCGGCAGTCGTCCACCGACCTCGAGGACAAACGACGAGCGGTCGGTAGCGCGATCGCCGTGTGGCTGCTGTTCGTGCCCATCCTCGCATTGGTGGGGGGCGTGTTGGGGTGGTTCACGCCGATCTGGCTCCACGTGCCCTCCGCCGCGTTCCCGATGGTCCGGCTGGCCGCGGCCATCCTTGTCGCCGACCTGATCCTCTCGGGCTTGACCAGCATCCCTTGGGCGGTGGTCCAGGGGCAGAACCTCGGCTACAAGCGGCTGGGGATGACCACGTCGCTCGAGTTCGTCGGGGGTGGGTTCCTGGTCATCGCCGTGGCGCTCGGCGGAGGACTCGTCGGCCTCGCGCTCGCCGGCATCGCAGCGACCTTGCTTTCCGGGGCGCTGTATCTGTGGATCGTCCGCAGCTACGTCCCATGGTTCGGCGTCGCCAGGCCGGATCTGCGTGCGGTCGGCAGGTTCATCCGGCTGAGCTGGTGGTTCCTCCTTTGGAACCTCGTCACGAAAGTGACGATGGGGGCCGACGTGATCGTCCTCGGCATCGCCGGCTCCTCGCAAGAGGCGACCACATACACCCTCGCCCGATTCGTGCCCCTCACGATCACGGCAGCCGTCACCTCACTGATCTCGGGCGCCATGCCCGGTCTTGGCGGGCTGGTCGGAGCGGGCGAGCTTGCTCGGGGTGCTCGCGTCCGCAGCGAGACGATGTCCTTCGCGTGGCTCATCGCCGCAGTCGGCGGGGCGGGCATCCTGCTCTGGGAGCGGTCGTTCCTTACACTGTGGGTCGGTGTCCGCTACTACCCCGGTCTCGGGCCCGTGTTTCTTATCGTCTTGATGGTCCTGCAGCTCACCCTGATCCGGGTTGACTCCAACATCATCGATCTCACCCTCGAGCTCCGCTGGAAGGTCCTCCTCGGCTTGCTCGCGGCCGGGATCTCGGTGGCCATCGCCTGGGTGCTCGTCTCGAACTTCGGCCTCGGGATCGCGGGGCTCGTGGCAGGGTTCATGATCGGTCGCACGGTCCAGAGCATCGCCTATCCTGTGATGATCGGTCGGATCCTCGGCATTCCCCTCCAGACTCAGCTGAAGGGAGCGATCCGGCCGGGGTTGACGACCGCCTGCCTGCTCGGGGTGGCTACCGCTCTCAGCGCAGTGGTGACGGCGAGCACGTGGGTCGGGCTGGTGCTGGCCGGCGGAGTCTCGATCGTAGGAGCATCCTCGTTCGCCTTCTTCCTCGGGTTGCCTCGGGGGCAGCGTCGGCAGTTGTGGGATCGCGTGCGAAGGGTGGCAAAGCTCAGATGAGTTCCCCGGGGGTGGTACGAAGATGCGTGCGCTCGTAACCGGCGTGGCCGGATTCATCGGCAGCCATCTGGTGGAGAGGCTTGCAGCAGAAGGTCACTCCGTCGTCGGCGTGGACTGCTTGACGAGCTACTACGATCGAGAGCAGAAGCGAGCGAACCTCGGCAGGTTGAACGGACTGCCGGATTGCGACGTCGTTGAGGCGGACCTGCGCACGACGGAGCTTGCGCCGCTCCTCGAGGGGATCGACGTCGTGTTCCACCAGGCGGGGCAGCCCGGGGTTCGGGCTTCGTGGGCATCCGGGTTCACCTCGTACGTCGAGCACAATGTCCTTGCGACCCAGCGACTCCTCGAGGCCGTACGGGAGCACCCGGTTGCACGGTTCGTGTTCGCATCGAGTTCGTCGGTGTATGGGAACGCCGCCGCCTACCCGACGACCGAGGACGACCTCCCAAGACCGCAGAGCCCGTACGGCGTGACGAAGTTGGCTGCCGAGCACCTGTGCGGTGTCTATGCCCGCACGTGGGACGTGCCGAGCGTGTCGCTCCGATATTTCACCGTGTACGGGCCGCGGCAACGCCCAGACATGGCGATGCACAAGCTCATCGAGGCCGCGCTGTCGAGTGAACCCTTTCCGATGTATGGAGACGGCCATCAGGTGCGAGACTTCACGTTTGTCGACGACGTCGTGGCTGCCAACATCCGTGCTGCCGTTTCCGCGGTCCCCGCCGGATCCGTGATCAACGTGGCCGGCGGATCTTCCATCACCCTTCTCGAAGTGGTGGAGACCGTTGGACAGCTCGTCGGGCGCAGCGTCGAGCTCGAGCGGCGCCCACCGCAGCCCGGCGACGTAGCACGTACGGGAGGATCGACGGACCGCGCGAGAGATCTCCTCGGCTGGGAGCCAACGGTGCCGTTCCGCGCGGGCCTCGCCGAAC
>JALYLP010000627.1 GCA_030774195.1 Actinomycetota bacterium
GCAACCGTGTTGTCGAACACGCTCATGGTGGGGAACGGGTTGGCGCGCTGGAACACCATGCCGATCCTTCGACGGATCTCAACGGGGTCGGTATCGGGCGCGTAGATGTCCTGTCCGTCGAACAGGACCTTCCCCCGAATCGAGGCCCCTCGGACCTCCTCGTGCATCCGGTTCAGGCATCGGAGCAGGGTCGACTTCCCGCAGCCCGACGGCCCGATGATGGCGGTTACGGCGGTGGGCTCGGCGGCCAAGTCGACCTCGTGTAGCACCTGCTTGGGGCCGAACCACGCCGAGACGCCGGAGGCTTCCAATCGCCTCACGCCATCCTTCGCTGTTGGCGCGCCGAGAGGATCCGTGCTGATATCGATAGGACCAACACCCCGAGCAACAGCATAATGGCCCCTCCCCAGGCGAACGCGTGGAGCGCCTCCACGGGCGTTCTCGCGTAGTCGTAGATCCGCAGGGGCAGCGCATCCGTCGGCTGGGCCGGGTTCGTGTTGATGAAGTCGTTGCCGAGGGCTGTCAGGAGGATCGGCGCCGTCTCCCCGAGGCCGCGGGCGACGGCCAGCATCACCGCGGTGAGGATGCCGGCTCCGGCCGTCGGCACCACGATCCGGAGGATGACCTTCCAACGAGGGAGCCCGAGCGCCAGCGCTCCCTCGCGGAGATCCTGATCGACGAGCTTGAGGATCTCCTCGGTCGCCCGAACGATGATCGGCCACATCAACACGGTGAGCGACAGGGCTCCGGCGACCGCGGAGAACCGTCCCGTGGCGACCACGAAGACGGCCCAGATGAAGGCTCCGGCGACGATCGAGGGAGTGGAGAGCAGGATCTCGGCCACGAATCGGATCACGCCCGCCAGCCTGCCCCGGCCGTATTCGGAGAGATACACCGCGGTGAGCACCCCGAGTGGGACCGACAGAGCAGAGGCGATGCCCACGATGATGCCGGTGCCGATGAAGGATTGGACGATGCCGCCTGCTGATGGATCCAGAGGCCCGGCAGGCTCCTTCGTGAAGAAGTTGACCGAGAGGGCCGAATACCCGCGGGCCACGACGTAGATCGAGATCACGATCAGGGGCAGGAGCGCGATCGCGCCGCAACTCCACAAGAACACGGTGAACGCCCGGTCCTTCATCTTCCTCCGGCCCGAGACCGAGGTCGGAAGCCCGGAGAGCTCCGCCGCCATCATCCCGAGACTCGCAGGGCGGGTTGCTCGGCCGCATCGAGGCTCGAGGGTCCGGAGATCAGCTTCGAGGTTCGACGCACGAGGAGCTTGGAGATCCCGGCCATCAGGAAGGCGATGCTGACGAGGACCACGGCCAGACCCATGAGCGCCGAACGGTGAACGGTGCTGGTGGCCTCCCGAAATTCGCTCGCGATCACCGCGGGGATGGTGGACGCCTGTGCGAAGAGCGAGACTCCGACGTGGCGACCGCCCCCGATCACCATGGCGACGGCGATGGTCTCTCCCAACGCCCTCCCCAAGCCGAGGACGGTTGCGCCCACGATGCCGCTCGCCGCGTAGGGCAGAACCGCCATCCGGATCGTCTCGTACCTCGTGCTCCCGAGTGCCTTCGCGGCCTCACGAAGGTCGCGCGGGACGACGGCGATGACCTCGCGGCTCACCGCGGTCACGATGGGCAGGATCATGATGGCCAGGATGGTACCGGCGGTCAGGAGATCACCGCCGTTGGGGTTGCCGCGGAACATCGCGCCGATCACGGGAACCTTTCCGACCGTTCCCTGGAGGAACGGCTCCACGTGATGGTCGAAGAGCGGCTTCAGAACGAACAGCCCCCAGAGTCCGTAGACGACGCTCGGGATGGCCGCGAGGATGTCGACGAACGTGGCGAGTGGACCACGGAGCCAGCCCGTTCCCGGCTCGTTCAGCAGGAGCGCGAGACCGACGGCGACGGGAACGGCCAGCACGATTGCGATCGCCGACGTCACCAGGGTTCCGAAGACGAAGGGAAGCGCTCCGAACTCCTCGCGGCCGAACACGGGGTTCCAGTTCCGGCCAACGATGAAGCTCAGCCCGAATCGCCCGAACACCTCCGCCCCGCCAGTCCCGAGCACGTAGAGCAGGAGGCCGAGCAGCGCGATGAGCCCGAGGGAGAGCCCGAGGGTCACTCCCTTGAACGCCCTGTCGCCGAAGCGGATGCGCCGCCTTCCGCCCGTTCGCACGTCTCCCCCAGGATCGTTCGACGAGGCCGCGGGAGCGGCGATCCGACCGATCGCCACCTACATCGAGGGCTGGATCGGCTTGCCCTGGTAGGTGACGTTCGAGAGCTGAGCCAGTGCCTGCTGTGCGATGTCCTGAGGCAGAGGCGCGTAGTTCAACTTGGCGGCGGTCGGCTGGCCCTGCGTCAGCGCCCAATGAACGAAGTCGACGATCGTCTGGCCCTTGTCCTTGTCGGTCTGGTTCGCGTAGATCAGGAGATAGGTCGTGGTCGAGATCGGGTAGGCCCCCGGAGCGGACGAGTTCAGGATGTTCGTGTCCGGGGCGATGGGGAACTTGAGGATCCCGCCGGCGGCGGTGATGGAGTCCACGGAAGGGGTGATATAGGTCCCGTCGTCGCGGCGCACGTCTGCGATCCCGAGATGCGAGGCCACGGCGAAGTCGTAGGAGACGTATCCGATCGCGCCCTTGGTCTGGGAGATCCCGGCGGCCACGCCGTCGTTCCCGTCGGCGCCGCTGCCGGTCGGCCACTGCACGGCGGTATCCGCTCCGACCGCCTTCTGCCAGTCCTTGCTCTCACCCGCGAGCCACGACGTGAAGACGAAGGTGGTGCCCGACTCGTCCGAGCGGTGAACCACCTGGATCGGCAGGTTCGGAAGGGTCATGTCCGGGTTCAGGTTCGCGAGCGCGGGGTCGTTCCAGTTGGAGATCTTGCCCAAGAAGATGTCGGCAGCGGTCGTCCCGTCCAGCTTCAGCCCACTCTGGAGGCCCGGCACGTTGTAGCCGAACACCACACCGCCGAGGACCGTTGGGATCTCGACGACATCGCTTGGAAGGGCTGAGATCTGGTCCTTCTGGAGCGGGGCATCCGAGGCGCCGAAGTCGACCGTCTGCTTCGTCATCTGCTCGACACCACCGCCGGACCCAATGGCCTGGTAGTTGATCTGCGCGCCGGTCGCCACGGAGTGGTAGTCCTTGAACCACTGCTCGTAGATGGGATCCGGGAAGGTGGCTCCGGCACCGGTCAGGGGGACCCCCTGGAACGCTGAACCGGTCGTCGAGTTCCCGGTGCTGCTCCCCGAACCGCTCGAGCACGCTGCGAGCAGTGTCGCGGAGAGAACGCCGATCACCAGTACGGACATCCCTTTGCGTCGAAGCACGATCCCTCCTTGTTCGTCGTGAGCGGAGTTCGGAGGCCAACCGGAGCCGGCATCCGGCCTGCGACTGCACGTGTGCCGATCGTCTGAGTCGTTCACCGTCCAGGCGAGCTTAGGGTCCGCCGGTGAACGGATGGTCGTCGGTCGGGTGAACGGACGGTGAACGACGCGAGGATGCCCAAAGAGCTCTCCGTCCTCGGTCTGCGGGACGCGAGGCATGAGGCAAGACCGGCTCTCGCGACCGCCTCCCGCTCTAGACTTGACGCGTGAAGGGACGAACGGTGAGGCGCCCGTCCTTCGCGGCCCACCTGTTCGCGTGGCAGCTCCTCCTGCTGCTCGTCGTCCTGTTCGGCATGGCCGTCGCCCTCGACCGGGTGCTGGAGCACGCGTTCGTCGATGACCTCACGCGCTCTCTCGTCTCCCAGGCCCGCACGATCCAGCGCGCGCTCCCCGGCGACGAGGCCGGCCTGCAGGAAGCCGTCACGCAGCTGGGCCAGGCCGGCGGAGTTCGCGTGACCGTCGTCCGCACCGACGGAACCGTCCTCGCGGACTCCGAGCACGATCCCACCACCATGGAGAACCACGCGGACCGTCCGGAGATCCGCCAAGCGCTCAGCGGCTCCGTCGGCACCGCCTCGCGGGTGAGCGCGACGATCGGCCAAGCGTTCCGATACGTGGCCCTCCCGCCCCTCGACGGCCGCATCGTGCGGGTCGCACTGCCGCTCACCCAGGTCGCGAGCCGCCAGCGGACGGTTCGCATCTCGATCGTCGCCGGACTTCTTCTGGCCGCGGCCGCGCTCACGATCGGCACACTGATCGTCAGCCGGCGAGTGACTCGATCGCTCCGACGGGCCACGGATTCGGTGGAGCGACTCGGAGAAGGCGACCTCGCCGAGCGCTTGGATGAGGGGGGTCCGGCGGAGGTGGCCGTTCTCGCCTCCACCGTCAATCGGATGGCAGCCGCGCTGGACCATCAGATGAAGGAGGCCGGGGAGGCTCGCCGGCTCCAGGACCTGATCCTCTCCTCGATGGAAGAGGGAATCATGCTCGTCGCTCCCGATGCCCACGTCACGTTCGCCAACCCCGCCTCGGAACGCCACGTCGGGAGCGTGCCCGGAAACGCATCGGCACTGACGCCGGCATCGCTCCGAGCAGCCGTGGCGCGAGCTCGGACCGACGGCTCCCCCGTCTCGATCGACGCGGAGGTGGGAACGCCACCTCGAGCGCTCCGGGGGGTGGCGACACCTGTCGGAGCGGACGGGTCGGTGCTCGTCGTCGTGCGCGACGTCACCGAGGCGAAGAGACTCGAGTCCGTCCGGCGCGACTTCGTCACGAATGCCTCCCACGAGCTCAAGACGCCGGCCGCGGCCATCCAAGCCGTCGCCGAGACGATCCGCACTGCCGCGAGGGACGACCCCGGCGTCGTTCCCCGGTTCGCCGAGCAGCTGGAGAACGAGGCGATCCGCCTCTCCCGGATCGTCTCCGACCTCCTCGATCTGTCGCGGCTCGAGTCCGGCAGCGAGCTCGCTCAGGTCGTGCGCCTGGACGACATCGTCCGGGAGGAGACCGCCCGGCTCGAGCCGGCGGCCTCGGAGGCCGGCCTCTCGCTGACCGTGGACATCCATCCGGCGGAGGGCGTGAGAGGCTCCGCGCGCGACCTGTCGCTCCTGGTCCGGAACCTCGTCGACAACGCGATCCGTTGGACGCGCCCCGGAGGCACGATCAGCGTCTCGGTCGGCCCGAGCGACGGGGAGACGCGCCTCGAGGTGAGCGACACCGGGATCGGCATCCCCTCCCGGGACCTGCCGCGGATCTTCGAGCGCTTCTACCGCGTCGACCGCGCTCGGTCACGCGACACGGGAGGGACGGGGTTGGGTCTCTCGATCGTCCGTCACGTCGCCGAGAACCACGGCGGCCGGGTGAGCGTCGAGAGCGAACTCGGCCGAGGAACCACGTTCGAGGTGAGGCTCCCGGCTGCGAAGGCCGGTCCGTAGCGCCTCCGCTCGGCCGCGCCGAGCACGAACGTCCTCGGCCGGCCCCAGGCCTAGGCCGTTCGCTCGCCGAAAGAGCCGAAGGCCGGGTTCAGGTATCACCCCGAAACGGGCACTCTGTTTCGAGGGGGTGACCCTTCTCACGAGACGTCAGGGCGCCCCGTGCGGCCCCATCCCCCCACCTCGACGACCAGGAGGCCCCATGTCAGTGCATCTCCAGGCACCGAAGCCAGAACGCCGGCACATCGCACGGCGCCTCATGCGAGCAGCGTTCGCGCCCGCGTTGATCGCCTCGACCATCGGGGTGAGCCTCGCGACCGCCGCTCCCGCGATGGCGGCTCCTCCTCGGGCATCGCTCTCCGTGGGGGACGCATCCGTCACGGAGGGGCAGTCCGGCACTTCGGACCTGGTCTTCACCGCGACCCTCGCGGGCCGGAGCCTGCACACGGTCACGGTGGACTACACGACGATGGACGGAAC
>JALYLP010000628.1 GCA_030774195.1 Actinomycetota bacterium
ATCGAGGTCTTCGCGCTCGCGCAGGTGGGCGGCGAGCGCCCGCCGTTCGGCGGCGAGCCCTTCGAAGGCCGCCCGGTCGGCAGCGGGGAGGGCGTCGACGAGCGACGGCTGGATGCCGTCGATCGCCGCCGCCCGCCAGCCGCTCGCGAACAGCGCGTCGGCATCGTCCGGCCGCGCCGGACCCGGCCACGGCCGGACGAAGCCCTCGCGCAACCCGAGCATCGGGTTCTCCTGGCCCGGCTCCTCGGGTCCGTGCTCGACCGACGCGGAGCCGGTGGAGGCACCCCACGCCATCAGCTCGTCCAGGAACAGCGACGGCTTCTTCGGCATGCTGTTGTCTCCGTACCAGAACGCGCCGCTCACGGTGAGCGTCCTTCGGGCCCGCGTGAGCGCGACGTACGCGGTCCGGCGCTCCTCGACGATCTCCTGCGCGGCGAGCGCCGCCTTGAACCGGCTCACGTTGCCGTCGAACGCCGGCAGCACCTTCGCATCTCCCCGGAGCTCGAAGTCGAGCGACTTGCCCCGCTCCGCCGGGTTCTGGGGGATCGTCGGGTTGGGCAGGTTGCCGTGGGCGACCCCGGGGACGAAGACGTGATCGAACTCGAGCCCCTTGGCGACGTGGATCGTCATGACCTTGACGGAGTCTTCGTCGGACGGTTGGACCGGTGCCCAGTCCTGTTTGTCGAGTTCCTCGACTGCATCGACGTAGTCGAGGAACGCGCTGAGCGTGAGCTCGCCCTCCACGGGCTCGAACGCGTGGACCTCGTCAAGGAACGCGGCGAGGTTCCGTCGTGCGCCGAGCGCGCGCGGCCGATCGAGATCGGCGTCGAGCTCGTCGAGG
Source organism: Actinomycetota bacterium (assembly GCA_030774195.1). GTDB lineage: Bacteria > Actinomycetota > UBA4738 > UBA4738 > HRBIN12 > AC-51. Next base: position 842 of record JALYLP010000628.1, read on the forward strand.
ATCCCGATGCGCCGGATCACCTCGCCGAGGAACTCACCGACCGGCTTGCGCGCCTCCTGTCGCAGGACGCGCAGCTCATCGCGGAACGCGGTGAGCCTCGTCCGCGCCTCGCCGGACAGGTCCTCGACCTCGTCGAGCCGCTCGAGCGCTTCGGCGAAGAGGAACGGCTCCGCCTCGACGTCGTCCTCGGTCATGTACTCGAGCATCAGCTTCGATTCCCGCGTCGCGAGGCGGGCGACGAGCGCGAGGTCTTTGAACCCCACCCGATAGCGAGGGCCGAGCAGGATCCGCGCGAGCGCCACCGACGCCTTCGGGTCGTGGACCGCCCGCGCGTACGCGAGCACCTCCACCACCTCGGGCTGCTTCAGGAGCCCCGCGAGGCCGACGATCTCGACGGGCACGTCGTGTTCGTCGAACGCGCGCTGCAACAGGCCGAACAGGCGTGAGGTCCGGCACAGGACCGCGACGTCGGACCACGCGGCACCGTCCGCGTGCAGCCCCACGACGCGCTCCGCGATGGAGCGAGCCTCCGTCCATTCATCCATGTGCCGGGCGACCGCGACCTCGCCCTCGCCGTTGGCCGGGTCCGGGCGGAGCTCCTTGTCGGGATCGGGTCGTTGCGCGTCCGGGATGGGCCCGATGATCGTGTCCGCGGCGGCCAGGATCCGGGCGCCCGAACGGAAGTTGGTGTACAGGGGGAGGCGAGCGGCCGGCGATCCGTCCGACCGAGGGAACCGCTCCGGGAACTCGAGCAGGTTGTAGAGCGAGGCGCCTCGCCATGCGTAGATGTTCTGGTCGGGGTCGCCGACGGCCGTCACCGGATGACCGGCACCGAAGAGGGCGTGCATCAGATCTGCCTGGGCGACGTTCGTGTCCTGGTACTCATCCAGCAGCACGGCGCGGAAACGCGCTCGGTGATCGGCGACGATCTGCGGGTATCGCTCCGCGATCTCGATCGCGCGATCGATCTGGTCCCCGAAGTCGATCACGCCCAGCTCGCGCTTGAGCTCCCGGTACCGCGCGCTCGCCTCGGCGAGCTCCAGACGCTCTTCCGCGGCCTCGTACACGCGGTTGGATCGTGCGTTCTTGAGCAGTTCGAGCCTGGCCGCGACGTGGGCCTGGATCTGCACCGGACGCACCCGATGGTTCTGAGCCTGTTCGTCGAGCTCGAGGATCTTCGATACGAGCGACGGCTGCCACGTCGCCGACGCATGCTCGAACGTCATCCGGTCGAGCACGCGCGAGCAGAGCTCGCTCCGCTGCGCCTGCGTGAGGACCCGGGCCCCCGGCTCGAACCCCGCCAGCACGCCGTAGCGCTCCAGCAGGGAAGCCGCGAACCCATGGTAATTCAGGACCTCCGGCTCCTCCCCCTCGGCGAGCTCCAGGGTGGAGAGCGCCCGCCGGACGCGCAGCCGGAGGTTGTCTGTGGCCTTGTTGGTGAACGTCAGGCACAAGACGTTGCCGGGGAGCACGCCCTGCTCGGGGTCGACGCCGTCGATCCGACCGAGGGCTGCGAGCGCCAGGTACACGACCCGGGCGGCCATCACCGAGGTCTTCCCCGAGCCGGCGCCCGCGATCAGCACGCAGGGTTCGAGCGGCCACGAGATCGCCCGCCACTGCTCGTCGGTGGGCTCGGCACCCATCGCCGCGGTGATCTGCGGCGGGACGACGGATGGTCGGATGGTGCTCATCGGGTCGCCACCTCGAAGACCTGCCGCCCCTCCGGCCAGATCGGGCAGAGGGTGCGGAAGTCGCACCAGAAGCAGTTGGCCAGAGGGTTGGGGTGGTAGACCTCGTCGACGATGAGCCGCTTCTGCTCGGCGATCAACGCCGAGAGCGTCTCGCGAACCGCGGTCTGGTACTGCTCGGCGCTCCGGTGGGAGACCTGCCACGCCTTCACCACGATGTCGTGAGGCGGCTTCCAATGGCCCTTGATGAACGCGAGCTCGACCGCTCGCACCGGCATGAACCGCTCCAGGGTCGCGGACTCGTTCACGGCCAGGTAGTAGATGCCGAGCTGGAGGCTCTCCTCGGCCTTCGGCGCGTTGTCCGGGTTGCCGGTCTTGAAGTCGGTGATCCGCGTGCCACCGGACGCGAGCGAGCCGATCCGGTCGATCACGCCGA
>JALYLP010000629.1 GCA_030774195.1 Actinomycetota bacterium
CCACCGGCGGGACCACGCTCACGGGTGCTGTCGACCCCATCGCGGAGCTCGCGGACGTGTGCGGGCCTCGCGACGTCTGGCTCCACGTCGATGGCGCGTACGGGCTGCCGGCCGCCGCCGTGCGTCCGGAGCTGTTCGACGGGCTGGAACGCGCGGATTCGTGCTCGATCGACGCGCACAAGTGGCTCTACGTCCCCAAGGCGTGCGGCGTCGTGATGAGCCGTCACGCGGGGGTGTTCGCCGGCGCCTTCGCGCATGAGGAGGGCTACCTCCCGCACCAGCAGCACGAGCTGCACGCCGCCGACATCACGCTCGAGTACTCGCGGCCGTTCCGGGCGCTGAAGCTGTGGCTCGCCTTCCGCGCCCACGGCGCGCGACAGTTCCGCGAGGCGATCGCGCGGAACCTCGACGAGGCTGAGCTCTTGTACCGCCACGCCCAGGCGACCGAGGACTTCGAGGTCATGGAGGCGCCGCCGCAGCTGTCGATCACCCCCATCCGCCATGTCCCTCGGGACGTGGTTCCGAACCCCCACAACCAGGCGCTGGCGGACGCGATCCAGTCCGATGGGCGGGTGTACCTGGCCTCGGCGCTGATCGACGGCGACGTGTGGCTCCGGCCATGCTTCGTCAACTTCCGAACGACCGACGACGACGTGCTCGCGTTGATGGACGTCGCGCGGGAGTTGGGGGAGCGCCTCGCGCGCGAAGGGGCATGAGCGCCGACGGCCTCCTGCCCGACGAGCGGAAGGTGCTGGAGCAACTCGGGTACCTCTCGCTCGACTTCCGCGCGATGTGGGCCATCTCCAACCTGTTCCGGAGCTCCGCGGCGATCCGCCGTCACATGGAGGCGAGGGTGCTCGCCCCCGACCGGCTGTCCTGGACGTCCTTCGTGGGGTTGTGGGTGCTCTGGGTGTGGGGTGAACTCGGAGCCAACGCGTTCGCTGACGCCGTGGGCATCAGCCGGCCGACCGCCACCGGCGTCCTGCGAACCCTCGAGGGCCGCGGGTGGGCCACCCGGCGGAAGGATCCGGCCGACGGCAGAGGGGTCCTGGTGTCGTTGACCCGCGAGGGGCGAGCCAAGATCGAGCACCTCTTCCCGCGGTTCAACGCCGAGGAGGCGGCGGTCGCGGGCGCGCTCTCGGCCCCCGAGCAGGATGAGCTCGCGAGGCTCCTCAGGAGGGTGGCGCGGTCGGTTTGACGCGGGTCGGCACCCCCGTGGATGACGTTTCCGTGCCGGCCTGAACCGGCTTGCAGCCGACGGCGCAACCCTGGCGATGGTGACCAAGTGGGTTCGCCGCGCGATCCTGGGCGTCGCATGGTCCTTGATCGCGGGAGCCGTGTTCGTGAACGCGGTCCCGCGGGCCACCGTCGCTGCAGCACCCATCCCATCACGTCACCAGATGGCCGGCGGCATCCACAAGATCAAGCACGTGATCGTCGTCATGCAGGAGAACCGCTCGTTCGACAACTATTTCGGGACGTTCCCCGGTGCGGACGGCATCCCGATGAAGGGGACGAGACCGTCCGCCTGCCTCCCGGATCCGCGCCTCGGACACTGCGTCCGCCCGTTCCACGACGTCCACCTGATCGACGCGGGCGGCCCGCATACGCTCCACGCCGCCCGAGAGGACATCGACCGCGGACGCATGGACGGCTTCGTACAAGCATCCCTCGACGGCCGGCAGCGGCTCTGCGTCGCTGACCCGCACGAACCCAGCTGCGGCGCGTCTTCCGGGCAGACGCCGATCCCGGACGTGATGGGGTACCACACGGCTTCGGAGATCCCGAACTACTGGGCCTACGCGCACCACTTCGTCCTGCAGGATCATCTGTTCGAAGGGGTGCGATCCTGGAGCCTTCCCTCCCACCTCGATCTGGTCTCCGGGTGGAGCGCTCGGTGTTCCGACCCGACCGACCCCACCACGTGCTCGACGTATCTGGGGTTCCGGCCGGGCGCCATCGCTCGAGTGGCGCAGTCGAACCTCGTCCGCGCCCGTCCGTACGCATGGACCGATCTCACCTATCTCCTGCACCAGGCCGACGTGAGCTGGCGCTACTTCGTCGCGAACGGCAGCCAACCCGACTGTGTCGAAGGGCAGATGGTCTGTCGTCCCCGACCGCAGTCGGCATCGACCCCCGGCATCTGGAACCCGCTCCCCGGCTTCCAGACGGTTTGGGCGGACCATCAGATCTCCGACGTCCAGCCGGCCCTTTCGTACTTCCGCGACGCGCGGCACGGGACCCTCCCATCGGTCAGCTGGATCGTGCCCAACGACCGCCACAGCGAACACCCCCCGAGCTCGATCGCCGCCGGGCAAGCGTGGGTGACGCGGATCGTGAACGCGTCGATGCGCAGCCCCGACTGGAACAGCACCGCGATCTTCCTCTCGTGGGATGACTGGGGCGGCTTCTACGACCACGTCGCGCCGCCGACGGTGAACGCTCAGGGGCTCGGCTTCCGCGTCCCCGGTCTGGTGATCAGCCCGTACGCGCGGCGTGGGTACATCGATCACCAGGTCCTGTCGACCGACTCCTACCTCCGGTTCATCGAGGACGACTTCCTGGGTGGCCAGAGGATCGACCCCGCGACCGACGGCAGGCCGGATAGCCGCCCGTTCATCGCCGAGAACGCTCCGGGGCTGGGACACATCGCGGCCGATTTCAACTTCCGCAAGGCGCCGCAGCCACCGTTGCTGCTTCCGCTCCACCCCGACCGCAGCGACCAGCCGCCCGTGCTGATCACGCCGGATGGATCCGGACGGGCATCTTCTTGATCCCGTTCACGAAGTCGGATCGGATGCGCTCGACCGGGCCCATGATCTCGATCGATCGCAGACGGGGCAGCAGCTCCTGGAAGAGGATCTTCGTCTCCAGCCGCGCGAGGTGCGCCCCCAGACAG
>JALYLP010000630.1 GCA_030774195.1 Actinomycetota bacterium
CACTCGGTGAGTGCCCGTGTGGCGGCCGCGCGCGCGTCGGCGGCCGCAAGTACGCGCTCGTCGAGCGCGTCCAGGCGCTCGCGCGCCTGCGACCGCTCGACCAGACCCTGGTCCCAGCCGTCGCGGCGGCGCTCCTGCTCGCGGACCAGTGCGCGCAGCCTGGCGGCGGCCAGCGTCCGTGAGAGCCGGTCGGCTTCGGCCGTGAGGGTCTCGTGTCGCTTGGCCATCTCCGCCTGTTGCTGAAGCGGTTTGAGCTGTCGTCGCAGCTCCGCGAGGACATCGGACAGGCGGAGCAGATCCTGGTCGAGGCCGCCGAGCTTCCGCTCCGCCCGCTCCTTGCGGCGACGGTGCTTCGCGATCCCAGCCGCCTCCTCGATGTACTTCCGTCGGTCCTCCGGCCTTGACAGGAGCACCTCTTCGAGTTGTCCCTGCCCGACGACCGTGTGGAGGGCCCGGCCGATACCCGATTCCGAAAGGAGCTCCTGCACATCCATCAGCCGAACGACCTGGCCTCCGATGCGGTACTCGGAGTCGCCACTCCGGAAGATCGTTCGAGCGATCTCGATCTCGCTCATCGGGACCGGGATCTTGCCGGCGGCGTTATCGATCACGAGCTTGACCTCGGCCATGCCGAGAGCCGGGCGAGAAGGTGTGCCGGCGAAGATGACGTCGGCCATCTGGCCGCCGCGGAGGGCCCGGGCTCCCTGTTCGCCGAGCGCCCAGCTGATCGCGTCGACGAGGTTGGACTTCCCGGATCCATTGGGCCCGACGATCACAGACACCCCGGGGACGAATTCCAGGACGGTCTTGTCCGCGAAGCTCTTGAACCCGCGGATCTGGATCTGCCGAAGGAACATCGCGCGGATGCTAACAGGCGTGTGATTCATGGCGTGGGAGGCGGCGCGCACGCACGATCACCCTGTGATGCGGAACCCGCGCTCGCCGATCGGCGACTCGTCGAACGATTCCAGCCCAGCGACGGAAGCGCCGCGCGGGCCGGCCCGACACCACGCCACCAGGGCGGCGACGGCGCCCGGGGGGCCCTCGAAGACGGCCTCAACGCTCCCATCGTCGCGGTTGCGGATCCACCCCGCCACCCCCCGCTCTTCCGCCGCACGGGCGCAGCTGGTCCGGAAGAACACGCCCTGGACATGGCCGGAGACGATCACGCGGACACGTCGCACCCGCCGATGCTCCCATGCCGAAGTAGCATCCGCTCCAGCGGAGGGCCCGTGCCGATCTACGACGAACGAACAGCGCTCCTGGTCGTTGATGTCCAGAACGACTTCGCCGACCCCCAGGGAAGCCTGTACGTCGCAGATGGAGAGCACGTACCTGCGGTGGCGAACGCCGAGCTCCAACGGGCACGCGACGGACGAGCCTTCGTCGCCTACACGCAGGATTGGCATCCGGAGCACACGCCACATTTCGCGGCCGACGGCGGGATCTGGCCGGTCCATTGCGTGCACGACACCTGGGGAGCTGCCTTCCACCCCGATCTCCGCGTGGTCGGCGAGGTCGTGCGCAAGGGCTCGGATGGACGGGACGGGTACTCGGGCTTCAGCGTGCGCGACCCGCAGAGCGGGGAGACGTACCCGACGCTCCTCGAGCACCTCCTCCGCGAACGCGGTATCGAGCGTCTCGTGATCTGCGGACTGGCCACCGACTATTGCGTGGTGGAAACGACGAGCGACGCCCGCATGCTCGGGTTCGCGGTGGAGGTGCTGGCCGACGGCATCCGTGCGGTCGATCTGCACGAAGGCGATGCCGAGCGCGCACTCCGGCGGATGCGTGACGCCGGCGCCGAGATCGTCTGAACTACGCCGAGCCACCCGGGCCTGGCATCAGCCCCAACTGCATCATCGCGCCCGCGATGTCGGCGATCCCGTAGCGCTCGGAGTTCATGCCGTTCTCGTCGAACGTGACAACGTCGATCGTCTCCATCGTGTAGTGCTTGCCCGTCGGTGTCATGCCCGGCATGAACCCCTTCGTGTCGGTCCCGCTGACGCGCGTGCGGATGGCAACCTTGTCGCCGGCCGCGATCATGTCCAGGATCTCGGCCTTCGCGTCCGGATACTGCTCGTGCATCTGCTGGAACATCGTGATCGTCGAGGCCTTGTCGCCGGTTCCTCCGGGCGGCGGTGAGTGATCGACGAAGTCGTCGCTCATGATCTTTTCCGCGAAGGAGACATCGCCGTCGTTGAAGACGCGCTCGTTGAACTCGCGGCACGAGGCCATGTTCTGTTCGGGCGTGGTCATGTCATATCCCCCCTTGCCTGATGGACGAATCTTGACCGTACGACAGGGTATGCCAACGCGCAACGCGAGGTTCGGGGACCGTCAGCTCTGACACTGCGGACAGAAGTAGCTGGTCCGCTGCTGAACCTTGACGGTCTGGATCGGCGTGCGACACCGCCGGCAGGGCAGCCCCTCCCGACCGTAGACCTTGAGCTCGTTCTGGTACTCCCCTGGCTTGCCGAACAGGTCCACGTATGCCTCGTCCTCGAGCGTCGTGCCCCGCGCCTTGATCGCGTCCTGGAGGATCTCTTGGATCGCGCGGTACAGCCGCCGCACCTCCTGGGACGAGAGCGAATCGCTCATCCGGTCGTACCGGATCCCGGCCGCGAACAGGACCTCGTCCGAGTAGATGTTGCCCAGCCCGCTGATGAACTTCTGATCCATCATCAGCTGCTTCATCTTCGTCGCGCGCTGTGCGAGCAAGTATTGGAACGTGGGCCAGGTGAAGACCTGATCCAACGGATCGATCGCGATGTGCTGGAGCTCCTTCACCTTGCCGAGCTCGTCCGTCGAGGCCACGAACATCTCGCCGAAGGTCCTGGGATCGACGAACCGGAGATCCCCGCCCTGCTGGAAGGTGACGATCACGTGCGTGTGCGGTGCCAGGGCGACGCGCCCGTTCGCCCGGATGAACCGGCCACTCATCCCGAAATGCACGACCCAGACGTCGCCGCCGTCGAGCGAGAGCAAGACGTACTTCCCGCGGCGTTCGGTCTTCATGACCTTGTGGCCCGCCAGGCGCGACGCGAACTCCTTCCGTGTCTTGTGGCGACGGATCACGCGCATCGCGTTCTTCGAACCCTTGACCTCCACGTGCTTGATCTTCTTCCCGACGACGTCACGTTCCAGATCGCGTCGCATCACCTCGACCTCAGGAAGCTCCATCCACGCTCCCCCCCATCGGCCGAGCGGCGCGGCGCTCCGAGATGCGCGCGTAGGCTTCGCGTGCGGCCTGCTGCTCCGCTTCCTTCTTGGAGCGCCCGACGCCCGTGCCCAGCGTCTCTCCTGCGATCACGACGGTCGCCGTGAACTCCTTCTGATGGTCGGGACCCCGGTCTTGGATCTGGTACACGGGCAGCGCCCGGAGCTCTTGCGACGCGAGCTCCTGAAGGATCGTCTTGTAGTCGCGGTCCCCTTCGCCCCGGACGTATGCCTCCATCCGGGGTTCGAACAGTCGCTCGATCAGCTCGCGGGCCGCATCGAGACCGAGGTCGAGGTAGACGGCACCGAAGACGGCTTCGAGAGCGTCGGCGAGGATGCTCGCTTTGTCCCGGCCGCCCGATCGCTCCTCGCCCTTGCCCAAGAGCACGATCGCGCCCAGGTCGAGGTCGCGTGCCACGTCGGCGAGCGCCGTCATGTTCACGATCGCCGCGCGGAGCTTGGCGAGGTCACCCTCCGGCATCCCCGGGTACATCCGGTACGCGAGATCGGTCACGACCAAACCGAGAACCGAATCACCGAGGAACTCGAGCCGTTCGTTCGTGATCGTGAGATCGTGCTCGAACGCGAACGATCGATGGGTGACCGACGCCTCGCGGAGCTCCGGGTCTCGGAAGGAAATGCCGAGCGCGCGATCGAGTGCTTCGAGCCGATGTTCGACGGACGCCTCACTCACGCGCTACTCGACCTCGACCGCTTGGCGGCCGGCGTAGTACCCGCAGTTCGCGCAGACGCGGTGGGGAAGCTTCGGCTGCTTGCACTGCGGGCATGCGTTGTACGTCGGCGCTTCGCCCTTCCAGGTCGCACGGCGCTTCGCGGTCCGCGTCTTGCTCTGCTTCTTCTTGGGGACGGCCATCGGTGTGGTCCTTCCTTGTCGTGTCGTCAGTCGAGGTTGGGCAGATCGGGGAAGAGGTCGGCGAGCACCGCGAACCGCTGATCGAACTCGACGTGACCCGGGCACTCCCCGAGGTTGCGGTTGCCGCCACACGTCGCGCAGAGCCCCTGGCAGTCCGGGCGACAGAGCGGGGAGAACGGCATCTCGACCCCGACCACGTCGCGGATCATCTGGTCGGGGTCGAGCTGCCCCTCGGGACCGAGCGGGTACGCGTCCCCGTCCTCGTCGGGATGGCTCACGAAGAGCTCATGGAGTTCCACGTGGAACGGCTGGTCGAACTCGACCAGGCACCGGGCGCACCGGAGGGTCCATCGACCTCCGACATGGCCTGAAACGAGGATGCCTTCCACGACGGACTCCAGCAGGAGGTCCGCCCGGATCGGAGCATCGTCCGGCACCCGGGCCAGCTCCGTCGCGAGGTCCTCGACCGTCCCGACGACGGGCTCCTCCCTCGACGAGCCCGGGTCGCCCACGAGATCGCGAACGTCGATCGCGTCCATCATCAGAGCCTCCCCGCCTCGTCCGTCGCGTCGTGCTCGTCGTACAGCTCCGTTTCGGGCGGCTGTTCGTCGTGGGGCGCGAGCGCCTGATCGGCAGCGGTACCC
>JALYLP010000631.1 GCA_030774195.1 Actinomycetota bacterium
TCGGAACCGATCCTGGCTCCGTCCTCGATCACCGTCCGGTGCTTCTCGTAGCCGTCGTAGTTGATCGTCACGGTGCCCGCTCCGATGTTTACGTCCTGGCCGAGGTCCGCGTCGCCAACGTAGGACAGGTGCGGCACCTTCGAACCTCGCCCGATCCGCGCCGCCTTCAGGTCGACGAAGGCACCCGCCTTCGATCCGTTCGCCATCTCCACGCCCGGGCGCATCCGGACGAACGGCCCGACGACGACGTCTTTGCCGATGGTCGATCCGAGGATCACGGCGAACTGCGCCGCGCTGCGGTCGCCGATCGCCGAGTCCGCGATCCGGACCGACGGCCCGATCGCGCAGTCCTTGCCGATCACGGTCGACCCCTCGAGGAACACGTTCGGGTGGATCGTGCTGTCCCGCCCGATCCGAACGTCGACGTCGATGTACGTGGCGCCGGGGTCGACGAGGGTCACCCCGTTGTCCATGTGCTCCGCGTTGATCCGTTCGCGCATCAGGGCGATCACCGCGGCCAGGCCGCCGCGCGAGTTGAGTCCGAGCGTCCCGCCGGTGTCGCAGAGGACCGCCTCTACACGCTCGCCGGAGCGCAACAGGATCGAAACGGCATCGTTCAGGTAGTACTCGCGTTGGCGGTTGTTCCGGCGGACCTTCGGCAGCGCGGCGAACAACGGGCCGCGGCGGAACGCCATCCAGTTGGTTCCCACCTCGTTGATGCGGCGGATGTCCGCGGACGCATCCGTTCCCTCGACGACGTCGATCACGCGGCCGCCGTCGCGAACGATGCGCTGGTACGTCCCCGGATCGCGGAGCTTGGTCGAGGCGATCGTCGCGGCGGCGGCGACCCGCCGGTGCCGACGAAGGAGAGCGCGGACGTCTCCGGGAAGGACCGGGTCGAAATCCCCGTTCGCCACCAAGACGTCGTCGACGCGGCCGACGGCGGACTTCGCCGCGAGCACGGCGTGGCCGGTGCCGAGCTGTCGGGTCTGCTCGACGAACACCGGTTTCGGCTTGATCTTCCAGGACGCGACCGCTGCGCGCACATCGTCCGCGTCGTGCCCGACGACGATCACGATCCTGTCGGGACGAGCGGCGAGCGCGGTCTGCACGACGTGCCAGAGGGCCGGCTTGCCGCACACCGGATGCAGGACCTTGGGGCGAGCGGACTTCAGCCGCTTGCCCTTCCCGGCGGCGAGGATCACCGCGGCGAGCGATCGGCTGGATGTGGTCGTCGTGGTGGCCAACGGGTGTCCCTGCGAGGGGGTCACATGGTCGCGGATGCGCGGCATGTCGGCAACCCGCGAGCGGTTCCGGGGGAGGAAGTTCGGCGCACTCCCACTACCTGCAGGAACTGTCGAAACCGCAGGTGGGAAGGCAAGTCGTTAGGAACATGCTGCCGAGGCATCCGGGGTGTGCCGGGGATATTTGCGGCCTTTCTGCGGCCACTTTGATGCCTCGGACTGCTCGCTGTCCGCTGCGTCACGCCTCCGCTTCCGCTCCTCCGTAAAGGGTGCCGAACTCTGTCCCGACCGACAACGTCGCGCACCCAGGGCTCTCCCGAGCTTCTCCAGACGACCGGGCCAGCTGGTCCTTCAGCAGCTGCCCAAAGATGCGTGATGCCGCTTGGAACGGTTGGGGTTGCATCCGCTGGCTTGTCCTTGGACGCTATGCCGAAGTTCGCCTCAACACGTTCGCTACCCCAGCAAGTCGTCCCAGTCCATCCAGTCGCGAGGTTGGTGCCCGGTCATCGTTACTTCGCCTATGTCAGAGTCCCCCCCATACGAAAGCATCCCAACGAGGCAGGTCCTGATCGCCGACGCCAGGCCGATGCCCTGTTCCTCCGGGTCTGTGTATTTCAGCCGCCCTGACGTTGCCCGAAGCGCAAGCTCCACATCGATGCTGATAACACCTTGCCATTGGTCGTACTCATCCGGCCGGCTGAGCACCGCTAGGAGCTCTTGAGCCTGTTCGCTGGGTGATAGCGCCGAATACGACCCCGTCTCTAGCTGTCGCCTGATGTCATCCATCGCGGATAGAAGCCCGTGGATGTCTTCTGAAAACTGCGAGGCTTGCCATGCGGGAAAGGGCGGATCGTCCAAGAGATAGCCTCGGATCTCCTCGGCGGCATCATCGAGCACGTCGCTGATCGTCATCGTCTGTCGACCCACCTTCTCTCGCGCGAGGGCGGCCTTGAGAGCATCGTCACGGGCTCAGTATCGCCCGGGCCATGACACCGAGGCCCTCCCCTGCGTGGCGCTTCGCGGTCCGATATCCTCCCTGAGGCGATGCCGATGTGCTGTCCGGCGGGGCAGGCCAGGTTCCTACCAACGGTGTCGGAAGATGAAGAGGACGAACCCCGCCACCAGAATCACCAGCAGGATCGTGCCGACCCCTATCCCCGACAGCCCTGTGGCCTCCACGCGCTCACTCCTTTCCACGCACGAGCAGACCTTCCGCATGGTCGGCTACAGGCTAGTCGGGGGGTTCGTTCGCGCAACGACGCATCACCAAGCTCTCGCAACCCCGGAAGGATACGTCGGCGCAAGTGGACCGAGCGAGCTCTCTGCGCCGACCCGAAGATTCCAACCTGACGGGGGTAAACGAGCCCAGCTGCGCGGGCAAAGGCGCGCCCACAACGTCAGCAGCGATCCTCAGTCGGCCGGACGAGATTCAGGATGGTCGAGATCTTCTTGGGTGCCTAGTGGGAGCCGGTGAGTGAGGCGAACACGATGATGTTGTCCACGTAGTGACCCGTCGAGAAGTCGAACGAGCCCCCGCAGGTGATCAGCCGAAGCTCTGCGTTGTTCGTGTTGCCGTACACGAGCTGCGTGGGGA
>JALYLP010000632.1 GCA_030774195.1 Actinomycetota bacterium
CCTCCTCGGTCGCCGTCCCCGCCGAGGTCACGACGGCAGCACCATTCGCCATCGCCTCGAGCACCGGGAGCCCGAACCCCTCCGCGAGGCTCGGATACACGACGGCCGCCGCCTGTGCGTAGAGGACGTCGAGATCCTCCCGCGGTAAGTACCCGAGGGTCCTGGCGCGACCGCGCAACGCGTCGAGCGCCTCGTCGACATCTTCCCTCCACCCCTTCGGGCCGACCAGGATCAGCTCCATCTCGGTGGCGTCGAGCTCGCGGAAGGCTTCGATCACGCGATGGAGGTTCTTGCGCGGCTCGACGGTCCCCACGAACAGGACGAAAGGACGCTCGAGCCGATATCGCCGCCGGACACGGTCGCTGAGCTCGGGGTGCGGCGGCCGCATGCGGACGCCCAACGGCACCACCCGGAGCCGGTCGGCTCCGATCCCCGCATCCTCACATGCCGCCTTGGTCGCGAGGGAGGGGCACATCACGAGGCGGGCATGTCGGCGCGTGAGCTCCAACCCCCTCCGGAAGACCTGGTGCGAGTGCCAGGTGTAGTGGTGGGGGTACGTGAGGAACGAGAGGTCGTGAACGGTCGCGACGAGCGGGGCCTTCGACGGCGGCACGACGTAGCCCGCATCGTGCACGACGTCGACGCGACCCGTCACGCGCTCGACGCTCGGGGTCCGCAGCCATTGCCAGGACTCGTACAGGACGCGGCGGGGGAGTGGGAACCGACGGGTGGGCACGGGGGGAACGAGCCCGGGAGCGGGCTGCCGGCGGTGCCACGCCGCGACGCCGACGAGGTCCAACCCGTCGCGAGCGGTCAAGGCCCGCAGCAGCTCGACCGTCGCGACCGCGATCCCGCCGGGCACGACGTGCCAGGATTGTTCGACCGTGACCGCGACGCGCATGCCGGACGTGCTAGCGGGCACGATCGCATGCGTCTTTTGGCCGGAGCACGGTTGGTACTCTAGCGAGCGCCGCCGGGACAGCTTCCTCCGCGGCGCACGTCTGGTCGAACCCGGAGGTTCCGGTGCGCGTCTCCTTCGTCAACCTCTTCTATCCCCCCGACGTCGCCGCGTCGGGTTCCTTCGTCGCGTCCGTGGCGGAGCGCCGGGCTGCGATGGGGGATGAGGTGACGGTGATCTGTGGGAGCGGTGCGTACCTCGGGCGTGGGCCCACGCGCTCGACGACGGCGTCGGTGGCGGACACGCAAGTGACGTCGGAGGGCCCGCGCGTCCTCCGTCTCTGGACCCCCGGCTTGGGGAAGGCGAGCACCGGTCACCGATTGGCCGACTACCTCTCGTTCCTCATCGGTGCCGTGGCGCGGCTGGCCGTGGCGCCGCGACAGGACGTCGTCGTCGCGCTCACCAGCCCGCCGTACGCGCTGCTCGCCGCCGTCGTCCATCGGCTCGTGCACCCCCGCACGCGCGTCGTCTATTGGTGCCACGACGTCTACCCCGACGCCGCCGAGGAGTACGGCACGATCCGTGCCGGCGGCATGGTGTCGCGCGTGCTGCGGTCGATCCAACGCTGGCTGCTCCGGAGGACCGACCATGTGATCGCCCTCGACGACGCCATGCTCCGACGCACCCTCGCGTACCGCCGCGACGGCTTCCCCCCGGGCTCAGTGATCCCGAACTGGGAGCCGATGTCGCTCTTCCCGCGTGAGCAGCATCCGGCGGTGTGGGATGGATACGAAGCGCCGGAGCTCGCAGGCCGCTTCGTCGTCCTGTACCTCGGGAACCTCGGCTACGGGCACCCAACGAGCACGATCACCCGTGCCGCCGAAGACCTGGCGAAGGACGGCGACGTGACCTTCCTGTTCGTCGGCGGTGGTGTTCGCTATCCGAAGCTCGCCGAGGAGGTAAGGCGTCGGAGACTCGACGACGTGGTATTGCGCGGCTACGTTCCCAAGGAGACGACGCCGAGTGTTCTTGCCGGAGCCGGGTGCGCGCTCATCTCGCTCGACGACGGATCGCGGGGCATCATGAGCCCGTGCAAGCTCCATGGCGCGCTGGCGAGCGGGGTCCCTGTCGTGTACGTCGGCCCGGTCGGAACCAACGTGGATGAGGCGATCGAGCGGTACGCGTGCGGCTTCTCTTTGCGCCACGGTGACGGCGACGGGCTGGCCGACGCCGTTCGTCGGCTCCGCGATGATCCCGAGCTGGCGGCGGAACTGTCACGGAACGCGCGGCGCGCGTTCGAAGATGCCTACTGCGACGAGCGGACGCTCCCGCTGTTCGACGAGGTCTTCGACCATCTGAGCGAGCCGCGACCGCTCGGTTCCGTGCGGACGGACCAGCGCAGAGCGTGATCTGCTCGTGGAGAACCTGAGGAGTTCCGTGACGGACCAGAGGGTGGGACGGCTCTCTGAGGGACCCTTGTTACACTCGCGCTGACCTGCGCGTTCTTGCGTGCAACCGTTCCGAGGAGCTCCGATCGCCGCCGTAGCCCGAACCGCTGAACGAACGTCCGAGCCGCCGCACCTGCGGCCGCGGCAGCGTATCCGTGAGCTGTGGCAGTACCGGGAGGTGCTGCACAACCTCGTTCGCAAGGAGCTCAAGGTCAAGTACACGGGGTCGGTGCTCGGCGCCGTGTGGTCGCTCCTCAACCCGGTGGTGTTCCTCGCGGTCTTCACGTTCGTCGCGAAGGTGCTGGGGGCAGCGGCGAAGGATTACGCCGAGTTCCTGCTCGCCGGCCTGCTGGCATGGAACCTCTTCTCGGTCTCCCTCACGTCCGGCGCCGTCTCGGTGATCTCGAACGCGAACCTCGTCAAGAAGGTCTACTTCCCGCGCGAGATCCTCCCCCTGGCGACCGTCGGCGTCGCGCTCGTCGACTTCGTGCTGCAGTCGCTGGTGTTCTTCGCTTTCCTCGCCGTCATCTACGGGTTCTCGCTGAGCACCATCTGGCTCTACCCGATCGCGTTCGTGGCGCTCTTGCTGTTCACGGTCGCGGTGACGTTCTGGGTCTCGTCGATGAACGTCCGCTACCGCGACCTCACCCACCTGATCGGGCTCGCGCTGCTCGTGTGGTTCTGGCTGACCCCGATCGTGTACGCGATCGGGCGCGTGCACGGCACCCTGATGTTGCACGCGCACGGGACGTTCCTGTGGCGCGTGTACCTCCTCAACCCGATGGCGTGGATCATCGGTGGCTTCCAGACGGCCCTGTACCACTCGGAAGATGCGCGCGACGTGCTGATGCCGCTGTCGACGGGACGGCTCGCGGCGGGTTTGGGCGTGGTCGCTTTCGCGTCCGGCCTCCTTCTCTACGGGACGTGGCGGGTCTTCTTCGGGTTGTCCGGCGATTTCGCGGAGGAGCTGTGACCGCAGCGATCGAGGTGAACGATCTCTCCAAGCGCTTCCGGATCTACCGGGAGAAGCCGACGTCGCTGAAACAGCGTCTGCTCGTCGGTCGGACCCGCGCCGAGGACTTCTGGGCCCTCCGCGACGTTTCGTTCGATGTCGCTGAGGGGGAGTTCCTCGCGCTGATCGGGCACAACGGCTCCGGCAAGAGCACGCTCCTGAAGGTGATCGCCGGCATCCTTCGGCCGACCCAAGGACTCGTGCGCCAGCGTGGGCGGATGGCGGGGCTCCTCGAGCTGGGGGCCGGATTCCATCCGGAGCTCACGGGGCGTGAGAACGTCTACCTGAATGCGTCGTTCCTCGGGCTCTCGCGCCGCGAGACGGATGCCGTATACGACGACATCGTTGCGTTCGCCGAGCTTGGGGACTTCATGGAGACCGCGGTCAAGTTCTATTCCTCCGGCATGCTCGTTCGGCTGGGGTTCGCGTGCGCCGTGCATGTCGACCCCGAGGTGATCTTGATCGATGAGGTGCTCGCAGTCGGAGACGAGGCCTTCCAGGGCCGGTGCCTCGATCGGGTGCGGACCTTCCAGAAGGAGGGTCGGACGATCGTCCTCGTCACGCACGCGCTCGACATGGCACGGCAGCTCTCCGATCGTGCGGTGATGCTCGACCACGGGCTCGTTCACGCGATAGGTTCCCCCGACGATGTGGTGCGGGAGATGCGGTTGACGATCCTGAAACACGACCTCGAGTTCGCGCGGGAAGGCGGGACCCGAGAGATCGAGATCCTCGGCGGCTCACTCCTGCGGGGCCCCGACCCGTTGGCCGGCGCCCTCGCGCCCGGCGATCGCGTGACGCTCCAGGTGGACCTGAAGGCCAACGAACCGGTCGACGACCCGGTCGTGTCCTTCGCCCTGCACGACGGGGCGAACAACTACGTCTTCGGAAGCGACACCGCGCAACAGGGCGTCGACCTCGGCTGGGTGGACGGCAAACGGCGCGTCCGGTTCCAGCTCGGCCCGGTGCCGTTCACGGGGGGTCAGTACTGGGTGACGGTCGGTGTCCATTCGCGCGACAACCAGCGCGTCTACCACGTCCAGGATCAGCGCTACTCCTTCGAGGTCCGACAGATCGATGGCCGAAGGGACCAGGCGTACGTTCCGGTCACGGCGGAGGTCGAGGACCTGTGAACGCCGAACCGGACCGGATCGTCCAGGAGAAAGGCAGTCGAACGATGTTGATCGGGCTCATCCTCACCTCGGTGGTCCTCGCCGGGTTCGCACAGATCACGTTGAAGACCGGCGTCAACCACGTGACCGGAGCGTCCGGCGGCGAGCTCCACCTGGGCGCCGGAAGCCTCAGGACACTGCTGTCGTCGCCCATCATCTGGGGCGGGCTGGTCCTGTTCGGCCTGTCGGCGGTCGTGTGGCTCTTCGCCTTGTCGCGCGCCTCGCTATCGTTCGCCTATCCGTTCGCCGCGCTCAGCTACGTCTTGATCCTCGTGTTCTCGGTGCTCGTGTTGCACGAGACGGTGCAGCCGCTCCGCTGGCTCGGGGTCGCGTTCATCGTTACCGGCATCGTGCTGGTCGCGCAGACGCCGCACACGTGAGCGGGCCCGGCACGATGAAGGCGGTCGTCCTGGTCGGCGGGTTCGGAACCAGGTTGCGCCCGCTCACCGAGACGGTGAAGAAGGAGCTGCTCCCACTCGTCGACCGCCCGATCCTGGACCACGTTCTGGATCATCTCGCTCGCCACGGCGTGCACGAGGTGATCCTGTCGTCGCCGTATCTCGAGGCAGCGTTCCATCCGTTCATCGAGGCTCGACAGGGCGACCCCGCCATCACGTGGATCACCGAGGCCGCGCCGCTCGGAACCGGCGGCGCGATCGTCAACGCGCTCGGTGCGGTCGGGGACGATCCGTTCTTCGCCCTGAACGGAGACATCCTGACCGACCTCGATCTCACTCAGATGCTCTCGTCCCACCGGGAGCATGATGCCGTCGTCACGATCTCGCTCCACCACGTCGAGGACGCTCGCGCGTTCGGCTTGGTGGCGACCGACGAGCGAGGCCGCGTCGCCGAGTTCCTCGAGAAGCCGCTCGATGCGATCCCCGGTGACGTCAACGCCGGGACGTACATCCTCGATCCGGCCGTCCTTCGGCCATGGAGCGCGGACCGCGAGCTCTCGATCGAACGCGAGATCTTCCCGTCCGTGATCGCGAGCGGCGGGCCCGTGTTCGGGTATCTCGCCGATGCCTACTGGCTGGATCTTGGGACCCCCGAGAAGTACCTGCAGGCGCACTTCGACCTGCTCGACGGGAAGGTCCACGGCGTGACGTACGAGGCGCCGTGGGTCGCCCCGACGGCGAGTGTGGACCCGGCGGCGCGTCTCGGACGGTGGGTGGCGATCGGCGCTGAGGCTCGGGTGGGGCCCGACGCGCAGGTGGACGACTCGGTCGTGCATCCGGGCGCCTCCGTGGACGCTGGAGCCCACGTGCTTCGAACCATCGTGGGTCCGGGCGCTCACGTCGGCGCCAGGTCTGGCGTCGAAGACTGCGTTATCGGAGCGGGCGCGCGGATACCGGACGCGGTCTCGCTTTCGGGCCAACGCGTGCCGACGGACAGCGAAGCCGCTCCGGCGTAACCATCCCTGTTCGTCGCCCTGTTCGTCGCCCGTCCCTCGTCCGGCCGAGGACGCTTCCGCCGGCCGCCCGACTCAATAGGCTCCCGGGAACCGTCGATGGTGAGGGCTCCGGCGCGTGGCGCTGGCCCGAGCCATAAGGGATGGGAAACCCGAACGATGCGACGACGCCTCTGCATCTTCCTCGCGGGCGTTTCTATCGGCACGTTCACGCTTTCCATCGTCCCGATGACTGCGGGCGCGAGCGGGTCGATCACGTTCTACGGCTCGGGCGACGGCCACGGACTCGGGATGTCCCAGTGGGGCGCGTACGGTCTCGCGAACATGGGGTGGGGCCACCGGAAGATCCTCACCCACTTCTACCGGGGGACCCTGGTGGATGCGACGAAGCCGCTCCCGGCGAACATCCGGGTCGGGCTCACCACCCAGCGGACCCTGGTCCATCTGACGGCGCAGGTGCACCGGGTGCGTCTGTGGATCGGGGCACCGTTCTCAGGCACCTTGGTCGGGTCGATCAGGCCCGGCAACACGTGGACCGTGCGGAGCGCGCAGAGGGCGTACGCGGTCCGCAACGCGACGGGCGTCCTCGTCGGGGGCCATGCCTGGGGCTCTCCGTCCAAGGACCTGTTCCTCACGTACGCGGACGCCGGTGCCCGCGTGTTCATCCCCGAAGCGGACTCGATCTGGTACGACGGGTTCGCCTATGCGCGCGGGACGATCGAGTTCAACCTCACGTCGTGCGTCGGCGGGTGCGTCGAGCGGCTGATCGCTCGGCTCGGGCTCGAGAGCTACCTCGACGGCCTGGGTGAGGTTCCCGCCTCGTGGCCGATGCAAGCGATGGAGGCCCAGGCGGTCGCCGCGCGCTCATACGCCGTCTATGCGATGCGGCATCACGGGATCCGGGCCGACTGCAACTGCCATCTCACCGACGGCTCGGGGGACCAGACCTACATCGGATACGACCGTGAGTCCGGGACCGACGGCGGTCGGTGGGTCCACGCGGTCGCGGCATCGCGCGGCGAGATCGTGACCTACCGCGGGGCCGTGATCCAGGCCTTCTACGCCGCGTCGGATGGAGGTCACTCGGACAGTGTCCAGGACGTGTGGCACGGAGGTGACCCCGCCTACGCGATCCCGTGGCTGACCGGCGTGTGCGATCCGGGCGAGTGGACGGGTGCGAATCCCTGGAAGGCCTGGACGCTGAGCTTCGACACGGCGACGCTGACCGCTCGCCTCCGTCCGTACACCGGACCGATCGGCACGGTCACCACGTTCTCGCACATCGCGCGCGCCGACGGGGGGCGGATCATCACCGTCGTCGCGGTCGGGACGACTGGGTCCACGAAGGTCACGGGGACCGAGCTCCGGGCAGCGCTCGGGCTGCCGGACGATCGGGTGTGGATCAACAGCAACCGCATCATCAACGGCGGGATCCGGACCGCGTACGACGGGCTCATGTGCGCGCCGGGCCTCCCCGCCTCGCCGCGGATCACCGTCCCGGGTGGGGGGGAGCAACACTTCCAGACGGGAGGGCTCTACCGCAACGGCCATCTGAACCTGACCGTCTGGCTCCGGGGGGTCGTTGACGACGAGTATCGCGCGGTCGGCTCGGGGGATGGCGTGCTCGGCGTGCCGGTGAGCGACGTGCACGTCCTCGGGAGCGGGTCGCAAGGAACCTCCACGCTCTCGAGCGGGTCGCTATCGTGCATCTGCAAACGGATCGACTTCGCGCGGGGGCGCGTCTACTGGAAGCAGGGCGTCGGCGCGCACGCGCTCTGGGGCCCCGTCCTCGCGACCTATCTCGGCGCCGGAGGTGCATCAGGCTCGCTGGGGTTCCCGACCACCCGCGTCCTGCCGCG
>JALYLP010000633.1 GCA_030774195.1 Actinomycetota bacterium
GGCGCTTCTGAGCTTGGTCGCGCTCAGGCGTCGACGGTGATGCCCTGTTCAAGCTGGAGCTCGCTCAGGAGCTCGTCCACGCCGACAGCGATCTTCTCGCGCCACCAGCGCTGCCCCTCGTCGTCCAGGGTGTAGATGGGGTCGTAGTAGTGGTAGCGGCGCGTGAGCGCCTCGGGGTCATCGGCTTCGATGCCCGTGCGATAGTTCTTCCGCCAATACGAGATGCCGCGGCTGTGATCGTAATCGTCCGTCATGTGCACCCAGCGCTTGCCCACGAACGGGACGTCGCAGACGAAGCGCGGGGTCGCGAACCCGGGGAGGTACCCGATGATCGAGTGCTGGAGCTCCTGCGCTTCGCGGACCGCGAGCCGCCAGTGCTCGGCGTTGGGGATCATGTCGCACATGTAGAAGTAGTAGGGAAGGATCTTGCCGTAGTCCAGGAGCGTGAAGCAGAGCTCGAGCAACTGCGCGGGCGTGGTGTTGACCCCGCGGAGCAGGACGCCCTGGTTCCGGACGTCGCGGTACCCCATGTCCAGCAGCGCGCGGACGGCCTTTCCGACGAGCGGCGTGACCTGCTGGGCGGCGTTGACGTGCGTGTGGAAGGCGACGTCGACGTCACGCTCCCGGGCGCGCGCCGCGATCGCCTCGTACGCCGCGAGGACGTCGTCCTGCAAGAAGTGTTGCGGGATGCCCATCAGACCCTTCGTGGCGATCCGGATGTCCCGGATGTTCTCGATGTCCATCAGGTCGAACAGCCATGCCTCGAGGCGTTTCGCGGGGACGTTGGCCATGTCGCCACCGGAAACCACGACGTCGCGCACCTGGGGGGTCGTGCGCAGATAGTCGAGCATGGCGCCCCAGCGGTCGTTCTGCTTCATCTCGAACTTGTACTTCAGGACCTGCAGCGTGTCGTTGCCGACGAGGTCCATCCGCGTGCAGTGACCGCAGTACTGCGGGCATGTGGGGATCAACTCGGCGAGGACCTTCGTGGGATAGCGATGGGTGAGTCCCTCGACGGCCCACATGTCGGCCTCGTGCAACGAATCGCGTGAGGCCATCGGGTGGCTCGGCCACTCCGGCTCGCGTTCGCTGTAGCTCGGAGCCATGTAACGGCGCACGGGGTCGGACCGAAGATCCTCTTCCCGCATGGTGTTGATCATCTGCGGGGGGATCAGCATGGACATCGTCGCACGCTCCTGCTGATCGCGCTCGATGTCGACGAGCAGGTCATCATCGAGATGCTCGCCGAGGGCCTCCTTGAACTCCTTGAGGTTCTTGACGGAGTGCGCCCGCTGCCATTGCGCCGACTCCCACTGCTCGGGCGTGACGTCCCGGTAGCCGGGGAGCCGGGTCCAGTCGGGCTCGACGAACGGACGCTCGAGGGGATACCGGAAGGGCTGTGTCGAAGCGTGGGCGTGGGGCTCGCGATGGCTCGGTCGAACGTTCGACGGCTGCGGTTGGAACTCGACGGTCATCCGGTCACCCCCTGGAGGTTCGCCGTGCCGCGGGTGAGTCGGACTCTCGCGGCTTGAAGGGACGTTCAGCGGGAACGACCCATGATACCCGGCGATCATCCGGCGAACATCACGAGAAACCGAAGGATCTTCGGTTTGGGGAGGGCTGGCTCAGCGACGCCCGCGGCCGCCGAAGTTCTGTCCGTCGCGCCGTGGCCGGCGTTGGTCCCGGATCTCCGGGCCCTTCTTCGGTAGGCGGGCCTTCATCGGCGCATGGCCCGTCCGCTCGAACCGGACCTTGAGGTAGTCGGCGGTCAGGTTCCGCTCTGTCTCACGCCATCCATTGGCCAGGAGGTGCTGCATGCGCGCGGCGGCCGTCTTCCGAAGCTTGTCGGTGCCCGGGACCCGCACGTACAGGTGTTCGTGGATGACTTCCTTGTAGTCGGACATGCTCGCGAAAGGGTAGCAGGCCACCCAACCGGCCCTCCGGGGGACGACCTTCAGCCCCCGAAAGACCCTGCCGATGGTTCCTCCGTGAGCGGGGCCCAGACGAACGGGGGCGGCCCGGTCGCGCCCATCGCCGGCCTCCTCGGCCGTCTGGCCGGAGGCGATTGGCAGACCGAGCTGGATGCGGCGCTTGCGGCCGTGGGCCTCGCGCTGCGTGTCGATCGCTGCTACGTCTTCCAGAACCTCCGAGGGCCCGACGGCCGACTATGGATGGACCTGCGGGGCGAGTGGGACGCGCCCGACGTCCGCCCGCTCTTCGAGGACCCGAAGAACCACCTGCACCCGTACTTCCCCGACTTCCAGCGCTGGATCGACGTCATGAGCGACGCCCGTGAGATCACGGGACCCGTCCGTGAGTTCGAGGACGCCGAGCGGCGCGCCTTGGAGGCCGAGGGCACCGTCGTGACCTGGCAGGTTCCCGTCCTCGTCGGAGGTGACTGGTGGGGGTTCGTGGGCATCGACCTCTGCTCGGAGCGTCCGCTCCAGCGTTCCCACGGTGACGTGGTCCGCGCGGTCGCCGCGTCCTTGTCGGCTTCCGCGACCCGTCAGCGGGCGGACGAGGATGCGCGGCTGCGGGAGGACCTCTACCGCTCGATGATCGAGCGGGGCCCCGCGATCACCTACATCGACGGGATCGAGGAGAGCGCCCCCACGATCTACATGAGTCCCCAGGTGACCGAGCTCCTCGGCTACACCCCCGAGGAATGGATCGCGGACTCCGAGATGTGGCCCCGGCTGGTCCATCCCGACGACCGGGCGCGTGCCCTGGCGGAGAACGCTCGTCACAACGAGACGGGCGAGCCCTTCCGCCTGGAGTACCGGTTGTTCGCTAAGGACGGCCACGTGGTGTGGGTGCACGACGAGGCGATGATGGTTCGGGATGAGCGCGGGATGCCCCGCTACTCCCACGGCGTCATCATGGACATCTCGGACCGCAAGCGGACCGAGGAGCTGGGCGCCTTCCAGGCATATCACGATGAGCTCACCGGATTGCCGTCACGCGCGATGTTCGAGGAGCTGCTCGAGCTCTCGGTCGCGAGGGCGAGGCGCCACGACGGCTCGGTCGCGGTCCTGAGCGTCGATCTCAACGAGTTCCGGCTCGTGAACGATTCGCTGGGGCACAAAGCCGGCGACGCTCTCCTGTCGGCGGTCGCCGACCGGCTCCGCGACGCGACGCGCGAGACGGATCTGGTCGCGCGCCGCGGCGGAGACCAGTTCCTCCTGTTGCTCGCCGATCTCGACCG
>JALYLP010000634.1 GCA_030774195.1 Actinomycetota bacterium
GCCCTGCTCACCCCGCGACGCAACTCGGTTTCGTCTCAGCCCGTGTTCGTCACAGAGGCGAGCGTCTTCGTCTCCGTGAAGACGGGCTGGCCGTTCCCGGTCGCGCCCTCGATGCCGAGGTTGGGCGCCAGGTACACGCCGATCGCGGCGGCCGTCGCGCAGTCGCCGAGAGACGTGCAGGAGTACGCAGTCACGATCCCCTGCAGGTTGGTCGTCCCCTGAACGGCATCCCGCAGCGCGTTCCGGGGGATCGTGAGCGATCCGTCCGCGTTCTTCACGGCTGCCGTGTCGATCGCTGCCGCCAGGAGGTTCACGGCGTCGTAGGCATGCGCGTGGAAGGCGGAGATCGGCGCGGTCCCGAACTGCTGCTGGTACGCGGGGAGGAACTCGTTGTCGTAGAAGTCCTTCTGCTGGAACGCGGAGCGGTCCGGGGCCGAGTAGTACGCGCCGCCGATCGCCGAGCTGGCGAGCTTGATGAAGTTCGAGGCGAAGCAACCGTCCGAACCCATGAACGTCGTGTTCGCCAACCCCGAGACCTGATGGCCCTGTTGCAGGATCAGGGCACATTCGGCCGTGTAGTCGGGGCCGTACAACAGGTCGGGCGACTTCTGCCCGATCTTCGTCAGCACCGGCGTGTAGGACTGCTGGCTGCTGTCGATCACTTCCGCGTCCACGACCTGTCCGCCCTGCGTCTGGAAGGCGTCGGCGAACGCCGTAGTCAAGCCCTCGGTGTACGGGGACTCGTCGTGGATCGTCGCGGCGGTTTTCGCGCCGAGCTTCTTGACGGCGAAGTCCGCCACGACCGCACCTTGGATCAGGTCGTTGTGCGCGGTCCGGAAGTAGTACGGGTTGTGCGTCCCCGCGGCGGTGAGGGCCGGGTTCGTGTTGGACGGTGAGAGCAGGACGATCCCCTTGTCGCCGAGGGTCTTGTCCGCGACGCCGAGCGCGGCGCCCGAGCAGCTGGTGCCGATGACGGCGACGATCTCCGGTTGGGCGGCGAGCTTCGTCGCACCGGCCAGACCACCCTCGGCCGAGCACGTGTCGTCCTCCTGCTGGAGCTGTACGTCGTGACCGTCGATCTGGCCCGGCGTCCCATCGAACGTCCCGTCGAGATGGTCGATCGCGAGCTCGACCCCGTACAGGCTGTCGGTGCCGAGGTCCGCGTTGTCACCGCTCACGGACAGGAGCGTCCCGATCTGGATCGGCGCGCCTGCCGCGACCGTCACACAGCCCGGCGCCGCGTTGCAGTCCACCGCGGCACCACCCGAGTTCGATCCCCCGGCCGCTGAGCTGCTGTTCGAACACGCGGCCGCGATCATCGCGAACGCCCCGAGGAGTACCAGCGGCGTGAGCCACCGACGATGTCTCATGAAGCCCCCTTTCGTGCTGCACCCTTGGATATGGCCGGTTGGTATCACATCCACGGGGCGCAGGCCAATCACCATGGAGGACCGTTTCCTCCCACACCGGATACGGGCGAGCGGCCCGGAGGAGATGTGCCAGCTCACACTACATCTCGCTCCGGAACGCCTCCGCGAGCTGCAGGGCCGCCGTGGGATCACCGGCAACGAGCGGCGCCATGAGGGCCGAACCGACGATGACCCCGTCCGCGAACGTGCTCGCCTCCCTGGCCTGCTCGGGCGTAGCGATCCCGACGCCGACGAGCAGCGGCAGGTCGGTGTGCGGACGGAGGGCCGTCACCACCTCGCGTGCTGTCACCGACAACTGGTCCCGGACACCCGTCACGCCGAACGTGGCGACGCAATAGACGAAACCGTGCGAAGAGGCCGCGATCGCCTCGTACCGCAGCGCCGTGGCCCCGGGAGCTGCGAGCAGGACCACGTCGATCCCGCGCGCGGCGCCGAGCCCGGCGAAGCGCTCCGCCTCGTCGACCGGGAGGTCGGGAACGATCGCGCCGGCGACCCCGGACCGAGCCAGGTCGTCGCAGAACACCTCGTACCCGCGATGGTGCACGATGTTCGCGTATGTCATGACCGCAACCGGGACATCGATCGCAGCGTCGGCGACCGATGCGAGGACATCGCCGAGCCGGGTCCCGCGTTCGAGGGCGACCCGCGACGCCTCCTGGATCACGCCGCCGTCCATGATCGGATCCGAATGCGGGATGCCGACCTCGATGGCGTCGGCTCCAGCCGCGGCGAGCATCCGGAGGAACTCCCCGCCCACGCCCGGGTAGCCGCCCGTCACGTAGGGGACGAACGACTTCGCGCCTCGGTCACGGACGGCACGAAGGGTCGCCTCGAGGTTGCCCATCAGCGCGGTCCTCGCCGCCCGTCGCCGGCCAGCGCCGCGCGCACGGTGTCGAGGTCCTTGTCGCCGCGGCCGGAAAGGTTCACCAGCACCCGCGCCCGGTCCGGGAGCGGGCGATGCCGGAGCCATCCGATCACGTGGGCGGGCTCGAGCGCAGGGATGATGCCCTCCGTCCGAGCGAGCAGTTGGAAACCTTCGAGCGCGTCGCCGTCCGTCGCGCTCACGTACGTCGCGAGGCCCTCGTCCTTCATATAAGCGTGCTCGGGGCCGACGCCAGGGTAGTCGAGCCCGGCCGAGATCGAGTGTGTCTCCACGACCTGGCCGTCCGCGTCTTGGAGGAGGTAGCTGAGGGCACCATGCAGGATGCCCGGTTGGCCGAGGGTGAGCGAGGAGCAGTGCCGACCGAGCTCCGAGCCGAAACCGCCGGCCTCCACGCCGAACAACCGCACCTCGGTCGCCCCGACGAACGCCGTGAACATGCCGATCGCGTTCGATCCGCCGCCGACGCACGCGACCACGTACTCAGGATC
>JALYLP010000635.1 GCA_030774195.1 Actinomycetota bacterium
GGTCCATGCCGCCCCCGGGCGCCGCCTTCGTGGGTGAGGTCTCGCTCACCGGTTCCCTGCGGCCCGCGCCGGGGATGCAGCAACGGTTGGCGGCCGCGCGCGGCGCGGGTTGCACGGCGGTGTTCGCCCCCGGGCTTGCCGAAGGCGCTCCGGCCGGGTTGACCGTCCACACGGTTGCCCACGTCGCGCAGGCTCTGGGTTGGGCCATCTCCGGGGCGGCGACGACACGCCGGGCCCGTGCGTCGTAGAGCATCCGGACGTGTGAGGGACCGGATATGCACCCTGACCTGCGGGTTCGTGTTGCGGTGGAAGGGCTCCGCGTGTTACCCTACTGACTAGTCAACCCCGCGATTCCGCTTCCAAGGGAGGGTTCGTGACGTTCCGAAAAGGCGACACGGTCGTGCATCCTGAACACGGTGCCGCAGTGATCGAAGAAGTACGCGTCAAGGAGTTCCTCGGAGAGAAGCGGAAGTACCTGGTCCTTCGGGTGGTGTACGGCGATCTGACCGTCCTCGTGCCCATCGATTCGACCGATCAGGTCGGGTTGCGTCCGTGCGTCAGCAAGAACGAGGCCAAGAAGGTCCTCAAAGTGCTCACGGAAGACGAGACGTCGGTCGCCGCCAACTGGAGCCGTCGGTTCAAGAACAACCTCGAGAAGCTGCACTCGGGCGATCCCTACGAGGTCGCCGAGGTGCTCCGGAACCTCGCCATCCGCGATCGCGAGAAGGGGTTGTCGGCTGGCGAGAAGCGGATGATCACGAAGGCCCGGCAGATCTTGATCTCGGAGCTGTCCTTCGCGACCGAGAAGTCCGAGGACGAGGCCGAGGCGCTGATCGACGGGATCCTCGACGACTCGCACGGAGCGAAGGTCACGGCCGCCCAGGCCTGACCCCTTCCGACCCCGTTCCACCGCACAGCCTTTCCAGGCCTGTCTCAGGTCGGTCGCGCTTGCGTCCGATGAATGAGACGGCGGAGGGAACCGTCCGAACGTCCTTCCGCTGAGGACGCGAATGACGGTCGACGAAGGTCGGAAGGCTACGCTGCGCGGACGCCTGGTCGAGGCGGTCCGCTTGATCTTCGTTGCCGTCTTCGGTGCGGTCGGATATCAGCTCGGGACCTATGCCACCGCCACGACCGGTGGTCGAGCGATCCTCTACGTCTTCCTGGGCGCGGCGTCCGGCTACGTCTGCGGCGGCGTGTTCGGCCGGCTCACGCTCGAGGCCGTGCGCGGCCTGGAGGAGGAGTTCTCGCGGCGTCCGGCGGCCGAGGTCGCAGGCGGGGTCATCGGGCTGGTGACCGGGCTCGTGGTCGCCGCCTTGCTGTGCCTGCCGCTGCTGTTCATCCCGGTGACCCTCGCCTGGCCGGCGGCGCTGTTCGTGTTCCTGGTGCTCGGGTCGCTCGGGATCCGGCTGGGTCAGGCGAAGTACGAGGACATCTTCGGTCTGTTCGGCATGAAGCCGCGAGCGACCGCGCGCGCCGGCGGCGACGTCCACGTCGTCGACACGAGCGCGCTGATCGACGGGAGGATCGCCGACCTGGTCTCGACGGGCTTCATCTCGGGCACCGTGCTGCTGCACGAAGGGGTCCTCCGCGAGCTCCAGGCGATCTCCGATTCGTCCGACCCTAGGCGGCGGACCCGCGGACGGCGAGGGCTCGACGTGCTGGTGGAACTCCAGAAGGCTCCCACGGTGCAGTTCCAGCTGGTCGAGGAGCCAGGGGTCCAAGACGTCGACGCTGCGCTCGTCCGGCTCGCCCGCGAACGGAGCGCGTCACTGATCACGGTCGACCACAACCTGGCGAAGGTAGCCGAGGCGCTCAGGGTCTCGGTCGCGCAGATCAACGCTCTCGCCTCGAAGTTCCGTCTGCCGTACTCCGCGGGAGACGAGCTCGTCGTGCGGCTCGTGAAGGACGGTCGCGAGCACGGCCAGGGTGTCGGGTACCTCGACGACGGCACGATGGTCGTCGTGGAGGACGCCGCGGAGCTCATCGGCGGCCAGGTCGAGGTCCAGGTCCGAAACGTCCTGCAGACGACGACGGGCAGGATGATCTTCGCGAACCTCGAAGCAGCTCGGTCGGGCTGACTCCGGCCTGGACGTCCGTCACCGACCTGCGCGTATCGACCGCTTCTGCCATGCTGCGGCGATGACCGATGGGGGTGCGCGCGCCGCGGCCATCCTGCTGGCCGCGGGTGCGGGCAAGCGGCTCGGTGCGGAGCGCCCGAAGGCCCTTCTGCCGATCGGCGAGCGAACGATGCTCGCGGTCGCCGCGGCCGGCGCCGCTGCGTCCCCGAAGATCGGCGCCATCGTCGTCGCGGCGCCTCCGGGCTACGAGGAGGAGGCGCGCTCGTGCGTCGAGGGTCTGCCCGTACCAACCACGATCCTGACCGGTGGGCGGACGCGTCAAGCATCGGTGCGAGCGGCGCTCACGGCTCTCGCGGCAGACGCCGAGATCGTCGCCGTCCACGACGCGGCCCGGCCCTTCGCGCCGCCGGATCTGTTCACGGACGTGATCCGCGCGGTGGAGGCGGGCGCCGATGGAGCGGTGCCGGTGATCGCCGTCGCGGACACCGTCAAGCGGCTCGACGGGGTGCGTGTGGTCGATACCGTCGCTCGCACCGAGCTGGGGCTGGCGCAAACGCCGCAGGCGTTCCGGGTCCAGGTGCTCCGCGAAGCACACGACCGGGCGTTCGCCGCTGAGGAGAAGGTGACCGACGACGCGATGCTGCTGGAGCGGATCGCGACGGTCGTCGCCGTCGCCGGCGACCCGATGAACTTCAAGATCACGACGATGCTCGATCTCGCACGGGCCGAGGCACGGATGGGTGGCGTGCGTGCCTGAGGCCCGGGTCCCGCGGACCGGTCTCGGCTTCGACGTCCATCGGTTCGCGACGGGTCGCGAGCTGTGGCTCGGGGGCGTGCGGTTCGAAGGCGAAGACGGTCTCATGGGGCATTCGGACGGCGACACGGTATGTCACGCGGTCGCGGACGCGCTGCTCGGCGCCTCGGCCCTCGGCGACGTCGGCGAGCACTTCCCGGAGTCGGACGCCGCCGTCGAAGGGATCTCGGGCTCGACGCTGTTGAGTCGTGTCGTGGAGCTGCTCGGCGGGGCGGGGTTCACACCATCCTCGTGCGACGTGACGGTCGTCGCCGACCGCCCCGCGATCGCGCCGCGCCGCCAGGAGATCCGGTCGCGGCTCGCCGAGATCCTGGCGATCCCGATCGGCCGGATCTCGGTGAAGGCCACCCGCCCTGAGGGCCTGGGGCTCGCCGGCGACGGGATCGGATGCCTCGCCGTCGCGGTGGTGACGTGAGCGCTCGGACCGTCGTGATGCGATCGAGCGACGAGCTGATCACGGGGCGGCGCGCCGTCGCCGAGGCGATCGATACGGGACGAGCCGTCGAGGTGCTGGTGGCACCCGGCGCTCGACGGAACCAGGGACTCCGAGCGGTGCTCGGCGCGGCCGACCGCGCACGGG
>JALYLP010000636.1 GCA_030774195.1 Actinomycetota bacterium
TCCGAGAGTTCTATCCCGAGCGCCGCCGCGGTCGCCGCCATCGCGTTCTGGACGTGCTGGGTCGCGATGCCCGCGAGCGTGACGGGGAGCTCCTCGAGCGCGACGAGACGGTGAAGGGTGCTCCCCGGTCCGAAGCTGACGAGCGAGCCGTCCAGGACGGTGATGGCCCGCCCGCCTTCCGAGAGCGCATCGCGGATCGCCGGATGGTGCGGGTCCATGGAGAAGAGGAACGGACGACCACTCGCGCCCTTTCGCATCGATAGGACCCTCGGGTCGTCTGCGTTTAGGACCACCCATCCCTCCGGTCGCGTGATGCGAGTGATGGCAGCCTTCACCTCGGCGAGCTGGTCCAGCGTTCGGATGCCCTGTAAGCCGAGGTGATCGCTGGAGACGTTGGTAACGACGGCGACGTCGTTGTGCAGCGTGCCGATCCCGCGAAGCAGGATGCCGCCCCGCGCCGTCTCCAGGACGGCGACATCGACCCCCGGCTGGGAGAGCGCGAGCCCGGCGCCGGCGAAGCCCGAGTAGTCTCCGCTCTCCACCAGTATGTCGTCGTGGTAGACGCCATCCGTCGAGGAGTACGCGACTCTCCGACCCGACGCCTGGACCAGATGCGCGAGCAGGCGGACCGTCGTCGTCTTACCGTTCGTGCCGGTCACGGCGACAACCGGCACCGACGGCTCGGGCACCGAGGGAGCCTCTCCGGGAGCTGCGGCGAGGATGCGAGCGGCGGCCTCTTCGGCGATCCTCGAGAGCGAGCGCCGCGTGACGAGCAGGTCCGAGAGGGCTGCGGGCACCTCCTCGGCGAGCGCTTGAGCGGTGCCTTCCTGTCGCCAGGGGAAGGCGACCACCACCTGGTCCGCCTCCGGTCCGGCGCGGCCGCGCACCCCGAGCCTCGTGCCTGCCGCGCGAGCGATCTGACGCGTCACGTGCGCGGCCGTTCTGGCCGCGAAGCGATGGCGTTGGTCCGTGGACGGCGCGCCGGGATGCAGCGTCGGGGGGAGCTCCATGTTCGCGCCCATCCGCTCGAGTCGCTGCTCCCCCGCCCGGAGCCACCCGGGAACGGACATCGTCAGCTTGATCGCCGGACGCCCGAAATAGATGTTCGGCCCGTCGAGTATCCGGACCTCCACACTTTCCGTGTACGTGGGCACGATCTCCGCCCCTATCGTCCGACCCGCCAGCGGAGGCGGGGGATGCCCGATCTCGCCGAGCAGCGTAATGGTCCTGACTAAAGGGTTCTCACGTCCGTGAGGACGACGGAGGGCGTGACCGCAGGACTCTGCGCAGCAGCCCGTGGCTAGGATGATCACGCCGTGGAAAGGGATTCAGATACGTCGGTATCATCGCGGCGGTGACCGAGCGCCGTCACGATGGGTTCGCACGTACCGTGCTCGCGTTCGTCGGGCTCGGCGTCCTCATCCTCGTGCTCGTCGGCTTGGTGGGGATGGTGGTACTCCGCAGGGTTGCGATCGACCGATCCATCGAGAGCGCCCGACAGCTGACCGCGCTCTCGGCCCGGATCGTGGAACCCCGTGTCGACGAAGGCCTGATCTCCGGGGACGCCGAGGCGAGCGTGAAGGTCGCAAGCATCGTTTCGGACGCGGTGCTCCACCCTCCCATCGTGGCCGTCAAGATCTGGGCTCCCGACGGGACGATCGTGTACTCCAACAACCTGAAGGTCATCGGCCGACGGTTCACCTCGGCGGCGAACATCCTCCAGCAGCTCTCTCCCAACGACGTCCTGACGAGACTGTCCGACCCCTCGGCGCCCGAGAACCAGGACGTGCCGACGGATTCGAAGCTCCTCGTGTCGTACGCGCGCCTTCGCATGCCCGACGGCGCTCCGCTGCTCTTCGAGACATACCAACGGTTCTCGAGCGTCGCCGACAGTCAGCAGCGCCTGCTCGGGGACTTCGCTCCCGTACTCGTCGTGACCCTCGTCGCGTTCGCCGTCCTCATCGTGCCGCTCGTCTGGGCTCTAGCCAGGAGGGTCCAACGAGCGGGGCGCGAGCGCGAGGAGTTGCTGCAGAGAGTGATCGACGCTTCCGGCCAGGAGCGGCGTCGGATCGCGGGCGACATCCACGACGGCCCGGTTCACGAGCTCGCGGGGCTCGCGATGCGTGTGTCGGCACAGTCGAATCGCGCCGCGGACCCGAGCCAGCGCCGCGCGCTGGCGGATACCGCCGATGCCGTTCGGGGGAGCATCCGGACGCTTCGCTCCGCCATCTTCGGCATCTATCCCCCGGATCTGCAGGCGGCCGGACTCGGTCCCGCCTTGTCGGATCTGACGGCTCGCTTCCCCGCTGAGGGGCTCGACGTCGCGATGGAGGTGGCGGATCCGGCCGGGTACGGTCCGAGGGTCGACGAACTCCTCTACCGAGCGTGTCAGGAGGCGCTCCGCAACGTCCTCGCACACGCCAGGGCTCGTCACGTGGCCGTCCGCGTCTATCGAGACGAGGATCGTGCGGTCCTTGAGGTTCGCGACGACGGGCGGGGACTGAACGAAGCGAACCTTGACCGCGCGCGGGCCGATGGTCACGTCGGCCTTCAGATCCTTCGAGACGTGATCCGGGACAGCGACGGCGACCTGAGTCTCGCGCCGGTCGACAGCGGAGGTACCGTGTTGCGCGCGGAGGTGCCGATCGAGTGATCCGTGTGGCGATCGCAGACGACCATCGTGTGGTGCGCGTGGGTCTCGAGCAGTTGTTGGAGACGATCGAGGATGTCGAGCTCGTCGGTGCGGCCGACGGCGGGGAGGCGACCGTGGCGCTGTGCGCCGAACGGAAGCCCGACGTCCTGCTCCTTGACCTCGCGATGCCGGACCTGGACGGGATCGGCGTGACCCGGCGCCTGTTGGATGCGTCCCCGGAGACGAAGGTCATCATCTTCACCTCCTTCGGAGATCGCGATGAGGTCTTGGCGGCCCTCGACGCGGGCGCCGTCGGGTATCTGCTCAAGGATGCCGAGCCCGATGAGCTCGGCGCAGCGATCCGGGCTGCGGCCCGCGGTGAGGCGCCGCTCGCACCGAGGGCGGCCGCCGCGTTGCTCGAAAGTCGAGGCCGGCCTCAGTCGCATCTGGAGCTGACGGCCCGTGAACGGGAAGTCCTGGCCCTCGTGATCGGGGGTCATTCGAACAAGCAGATCGCTCGACGGCTCGGCATCGCCGAAAAGACGGTGAAAGGACACCTCACCAACCTCTTCCAGCGGATCGGGGTGGGCGACCGCACCCAGGCGGCCCTGTGGGCCGAGCGCAACAGGATCTTCCGAGACTGAGGTCCCGCGACCATCGTCCCCTTGGCTGGCTCGCTCGGACGCGGCAGGCTGAGGGCATGCGCAGGGGGCTCGTCTCTGCCGCGGTCGTCTCGCTCCTGGTCCTCGGGGTCGGCCCGGCCGGTGCGCGGATGCCGACGGTGCAGCCGATCATGGACGTCAGGAACGCCGGACGCTGCACCGGTGGTGACAGCACCTATTCCCTGGCCGTGTCGCGGTATGACCGGAACAGGCTGCGCGTTCGGTTCCGCATCGCGCACTCCACGCCGGGTCAAACATGGCAGATCTTCGGGTCGGACGACGGAGAGAGGATCTTCGCCGTCAAACGGGACGTCTCCTCCGACGGAACCGCGTCGGTGAGACGACGGATCCCGGATCGCCATGGGAAAGACAAGGTAAAGGTGGCAGCGAGCAACTCGACCTCAGGCGAGGCCTGTAACGCCACCGTGAAGAGCTTCTGAGCTCATCGAATGAGATGAAGGGCGACCCGTGATGCTCGCTCCCTTCCTCCTCGGTATCGCTGCCGTCGGCATCGCGTACGTCGTGGTCGTGGGGCAGACCCTCCAGCACCATGCCCTCACGTCTCTCGAATCCCAGCACCGTTCGGCTGGTCCCGGGACTGTCGTCCCGTTGCCTCCGCGACCAACCGACCCCGAGGCTCCCCTCGAACGCCGGACCAGACCGGCGCTAGGAACGGGGAGGTGACTGGGATGCGAAAGCTCATCAAGGCGGCACTGCTCGTGCCGATGGTCGTCGCGCTGACCGCCGGCGCCGCGCTCGCGCTCAATCAGACGAGCGGCCAGGGGCTCACCGCAGATGGCAACTCGCTCGGGTTCACCGCGAAGTCGGACCTCAGCGGCCATCTGACCTACGTGACCCACGACGGCAGTGGGCTCGTGGTCTTCTGCTCGGGATACGATTCGTATCGCGAGGGGACGACGGCCGCCGGATACCCGCGGGTACGTGTCACCGCGACGTGCGTTGATCAGTTCGGCAAGACGATCTACCTGAAAGCGTACTTCATCGACAAGGGCGGGCCGGGAACCTCCGACAAGGTGCTCCTCTACCTCTCGTACAACGAGGAGTTCAAGCACAACGCAGAGCTCGACCCGAACGCCATCACCGATGTCGGGGTGATCCAGGAGGGCAACGTCCAGATTCTGGACTCCGGCAACACGGTTCAGATGGCGAACCGCTAAGCAACTCCGTCCCCGTGTGAGAGGGAGCCCACCGAGGTGGGC
>JALYLP010000637.1 GCA_030774195.1 Actinomycetota bacterium
CCTACTCGCTCGCCATGCAACGCGCCACGGTCTCGCTGCGCGAAGGGGTCGGGTTCGTCGGGATCCGGACGCGCGCCGGTCGCCGGGGGCGTCGCGAGGTGACGGCGGTCCAGACGACCGCCGGGACGATCGCGACGCGCCGCGTCCTGCTTACCGGCGGTCCTGCGCTCCAGGCGGTGGCGGCGGCGGCCGGCGCGCGGGCCTGGGTCGGGTACGTCCGCCATCAGGTCGCCGTCACCGAACGCTCGGACGCCGTGCACGCCGACACGACCGCGATGGCGTTCGACCTCGACGCGGGCCTCTATTGGCGACCCGAGGAAGGCGGGCTCTTGTTCGGGATGTCGAACCCGAAGGAGTCCCCCGGTCCCGGGCGGTCGATCGACTGGCCGTACCTGCACGCCATGGAGCGGCGCCTGCACCGGTTCGTTCCGGCGACGCGTGGTCTCGGGCTCAAGAAGGTCTGGGCGGCGACGATCGAGTACACGCCCGACCATCTCCCGATCGTCGGTCCCCTCGTGCTCGTCGATGGGACCCAGGTCGACGGCGCGTCGATCGCGTCCGCGTGTGGGCACGGCATGATGTGGGGCCCCGCCGTGTCTCGCATCGCGACCGACCTGGCGCTCGAGGGCGCAACCGATGTCGTCGAGCGACCTTCGGATCTGCGGATGGATCGGTTCGACGCGGACGGGAGGTCGGCGTTCGTCGACCCGATCGCGCTGCCCTTCCCCGTGCAGGTCGAGTAGCGCTGAGGGCCCGTCACCAATCGTCGCCGCTCCGCAGATCACACACGAGCGTCGCGTCCAGGTCCGGATCCGGGACCCGCGGCGTCGGCAGCACGAGGACGGCACCGCGCTCGAACACCGTCGGAACGTCTCCCTCGGCGGTCCGCACGGCAAGCGGCCCGCGCCAGAGCAGCCAGCCGAGGCGTTCGTAGAAACTGCGTCTGCCGGTCGAGAGTCCGCCGAGCTGGTAGTCCTCCCGGACGATCGCGTCGAGGGCCTCCACCACCGCGCTGCCGTGGCCGCGACCTTGGTGCTCGGGCCACGTCGCGACCGCTTCCAGGTACCCGGCACGGAGCGGCGACCCGTCGATCCACAGGGTGCGTTCCGCGACCGCGCCGTGTGCGACGAGCTCGCCGTCCACCGAGCGGAGGACGTGCAACCCGCCGAACGTGTGGTCCCAGTCCTCCTGGGAGAACCCTCGATCCCAGGCCGCGGCGAACATCCCCCGCATCTGATCCCGCTCGTCCTCGGTGAGCCCGTCGCTCGCGACGACGCGCTGCTCGATCACGGAACGGCTAGAGCTGCAGGATGGGACAGGTCAGCGTTCGCGTGATGCCATCGAGCTCCTGCATCGGCATCACGGTCCCCTTCGCCAACAGGTCCAGGTCCTGCGCCTCGGCGCGCGCGACGATGTCGTAGGGACCCGTGACGGGATCGACGGAGACGATCCCGTCGATGCCTCGGACCATCTCGGTCACGTGCCCGGCCTTGCCCACTTCCGTCTGGATCAAGATGTAGGCGCTAACCATCGGTTCCCCTTTTCCCCAGGTGGGCAGGCCCATCGTGGGAGGGGCGATGGGTCTTCCGCAAATCGGCAGGTCGGAGCCCGTCATTGCCCCACGTCGGGCTCACTGAGCGCGGGCGTGGCGAGCGCGAACCATGCGACCAGCGCCGCACCGAGGGCGAGCACGCAGGCGCTGAGGTAGAGCGTCGGCGCCCCCAGGTGCTGGTACACGAACCCCCCGAGCCCCGCGCCGAGGATCGGCCCGATCCCGAACGACACCATCTGCCCGACGGCGTTCCCAGTTGAATAGAGGGATCGCGGAAGCAGCCTGCCCACGATCACCACTCCCGTCGTGAACAGCAAGCTGAAGCCGATGCCCTCGAACACTGCGAGCAGCGACAGCACCGTCGGGTCCGAGATGGAACCCCACAGGAGGAAGGTCAGGCCGTACACGATGCACCCGGCCATGTAGACGAGTCGCAGCCCGAACCGGCGTTGGAGGCGGGAGGAGCTCCGCATCATCGGGACCTCGACCACGCCGCCGAGCGCCGTCCCCAGCCCGATCAGGAACGGCCCGCCGCCTTGATCCTCGATCCTGGGTCCGATGAAGTTCCAGGCGGCGTTGAACCCGGTCCACACGAGGACCGCCGCAACGAGGAACCCCCAGAACCGAGGCGCGTGGCGGAAAACGGCACCCAGCGAACCCAGCCGGCCGTGCCGCTCCAGGGTGTGCGGACGGTCTCGGCCGACCGTCGTGCTCCAGGCCAGGACGAGCAGAGCGCTGATCGCGTAGAGCGGCATCGCCCAGTCGATGCCGAAGCGCTGGAGGATCGCGCCGAACAGCAGGCATCCGCTCGCGTAGCTGAGGCTCGTCCATCCGCGGATCCGCCCGTAGTCGGACATCCGGTCCTCGCCCAGGTGCTCCAGCGCGATCGCGTCGATGTTCGGCCACTGCGCGACCATGAAGAGCGCCTGGACGACCATCAGCACGGTGATCCCGGGGACGGCCGCCGCGGCGTTCATGCTGAAAGCCGCGAC